>CAZBFS010000228.1:0-2899 GCA_964491215.1 uncultured Proteiniphilum sp. | reverse complement strand
CCGGTACACTTCATCAACTTGATGTTGATCCCCGAGAAGACACCCTTCAACCGCTTTACATCCGCTAATCGCTGCACCGACTCATCGGCGAAGATGGGGAGGGGACTCTCTTGTGTGACGCGGGCAATCGCCTCCAAATCTCCCTTTGGCAGAGGTTGCTCCACCATCACCACTCCCTGCTCCTTCATCCAGCCGATCATGTCGAGAGCCTGCGATGGTTCACGCCATCCCTGGTTGGCATCGACTGCCAGGGGCAGTGAGGACACAGAGCGTATCGAGGCGATCATCCGCTTGTCGTCGGGGCCACCCACCTTCACTTTCAGGATGTTAAAACGACCCAGCGCTTCACGTGTCTTATCCTGTACCACCTCATCGTTGTCGATGCCGATGGTGAAGGTGGTATCAGGCACCTCCAAGGGGTTGAGACTGTGAATCTGGTACCAGGGTTTGTCGGCCATCTTACCCGCCAGGTCATGCAAAGCAATATCGACCGACGCCTTGGCTGCTGTATTTCCGGGAGCAATCGCATCCAGGTACGCCGTGATCTCCTCCAGTTGTTGAGGATCTCTGAAAGTGGAGAGATTCACCCTCTTCAGGAAAGTGATCACCGATGCCTGGGTCTCCCCCAGGTAGGGTGGTAGTGATGCCTCGCCATAACCGGTGAGCCCATCATATTCGATGCGGGTCAACACAACGGGTGTGGTCTTGCGTGAGTATCCTGAGATGGTGAAGGTGTGGTTCAGTTGCAGGTCGTAGGGTGTCCAGGTGAGTTTCATCTTAATTCATTGTTCAATTTTGGTTTGGGTAACCTGCGAAAGCTCTTAAGTCAGCAGTAGAAAGCGTTGCTGAAGAGCTCCTCATACCCTTCGCACTGTTCCTCACCGATCACTCGCATGGTGCGGAGATAACGGTTGATGTTGAAAGCGTCATACAACGGGTCGACAGGATCAAAACTGTTGATGCGGACATAATCGGAGACATGGATGAACTGCCTGTCACCAAGATAAATC
This sequence comes from uncultured Proteiniphilum sp., assembly GCA_964491215.1. Classification (GTDB taxonomy): domain Bacteria; phylum Bacteroidota; class Bacteroidia; order Bacteroidales; family Dysgonomonadaceae; genus Proteiniphilum. The sequence goes on along the minus strand of CAZBFS010000228.1, from coordinate 1,889 downwards.
CCCACATGCACCACCTTCTCCTGTCTATTATCGGCCGTGGCTTTCGAACCGAAGAAAAGCAGATCACCCGGAAGCGCATCGCTGAGATCGCCGGTTTCATCCACCAACCTGCCATACCGCACCTGCTGTGATGCATCTCTGGCCAGGATGATGCCATGCATCCAGTAGACCTGCCTGGTAAAACCGCTGCAGTCCATACCTTTCACGGAAGTACCACCCCATAGATAGGGAATACCGAGCAGTTGCCTGGCAGCCTGCACGATGCTCTCACCTGTCACCCTGATCTCTTTCTGCCAGTCGGCCACCTCCTTTGCATCCCTCTTTCTCACATATGCTTTCCGGCCGTCAGGATAGCGCACCCGGTAAGATCCCTCATCGGCTGAGATAACCGCCAGCATATTACCTGCCACAAGGTCGGTGACGGGAAGGGACTCATTGCCGGTATCAACGTAAGAGCGGGTATTGAGCGCGGTGATGATCACCTGCGGTTGTTTAAGATAGAGCCTCAGGTCCTCTTTCGACAGTGAGGTCACCGACCCGTTGATCCAGCCTATATACCTATCGGGAGTCTGTACCCTGCGCCAGCCACCTTTCTCTTCCAGAATCTTTACCGGCATGCCAAGCAACGCCTGCGACACCAGCTCTGCACCATATCGGGGCTCTGCACGGAGTGTTCCAACAGAGTTATAGATCACACCCCAAATCTTCTCACCCAGCTTCTCGTCCGGCAACAGGCGAATGCTGTCTTTCACCTCTGCCGAGACTTGTTGCGCAAAAGAGAGGATCTCCTCATACGCTTGTTTGCTGGTGGTCTCACCTTGCAGCACCAGGGAATCTTTTTGCTGGAGCGCTTTAATCTGAAACAATTCCACCCGTCTGTCGGGGGCATACCTCTCCTCTGCCGCCTCAATTATCTGCTGCATATCGCTGTTCTGGGCCATAAAATGTTATGTTGAAAAGATCCATAAGGAAATAACAATAGTAACTTTTCGCATACTCTCTCTCCAATGTGTAAAATTGGGCGAAATATACAATTTTTTATTGCAATTTCATTCAATTTACCTTTTGTATCAATGGCTGGCAATAATCTATGCTGGCTTCCTGTTATTAAAAGCCAGCGTTCTCAATCCATAGCAACAACAGCAAAATAAGTAAAACAGCCGGGACAATAGCCGAGCAACCCCTCTAATGATGTGAGGGTAGTGACTATTTTACTGTTCGATATGCATATTCATTTCTTCTTTATTGGGGGTGGAGGTGGAGGTGGTGGCACATCTTCCATTTTCACCAGCTTTTCCTGCAGATTCAATGTTGCAGTTGTCGCATCTCCCTTTTTGACTTGCTTATCCTTTACAGGCGGCGGCGGTGGTGGAGGCGGCGGCGGTGGAGGCGGCGGTGGTGGAGGTGGAGGTGGAGGAGGCGGAGTGGTATCATTTTGCACCACAACTTGCCCATTCATTGTTTGAGGGGGTACCTGAGCATTTACAATCATTAAACCTAAGAATAGAAACAATGGAATTGTTAGTCCTATCCTTATCTTTCTAAATTTCGAATTGTCTTTTTGCATCATAATCAATCTTTTTTTTGTTAGTGAATAACTAAAATTACTGGCCAGGTATGTTGAATGATTCCGGAATACATTTTTCAGCAATGTGTTTTGATAGCAACTTATTTCATGCATTGACAGCACTTTCTCATCTGCAAGATATTCATGATTCAATTGTATGGCTTTCCGAAAGATCCATACAAAAGGATTAAACCAAAGGAGTATGTTAAGAAACTCCACCAACAATATGTCTATTGAATGATTTTGTAAACAATGCGTATTCTCATGCGTGATCAATTCATTTTCGATTGTTCTGTTCAGAAACCTTTCACGATTCACAAAT
>CAZBFS010000227.1:0-2924 GCA_964491215.1 uncultured Proteiniphilum sp. | reverse complement strand
ACTCCCCTTTCAATGGAAGCACTCCAGCAAGAGTTGGAAAAGCTCAAGGCAAGAACATCCGACATTGAGGATGCACGAAAAGACCAGCTCTCGATCGCTATCGTGTCGGGCGACATGGACAAGATCCTGGCCGCGATGATCATCTCACTGGCCGCGGCGGCGATGGATTCAGAGGTGAAGCTCTTCTTCTCGTTCTGGGCACTCTCCGCACTGCGTGACCCCAACAAGAAGGTGAAAAATAAAGACTTCATCTCCAAGATGTTCGGCATGATGCTCCCCAAAGGGCGCAACAGGTTAAAGCTCTCCAACATGAACATGTTAGGCATGGGACCGGTGATGATCAAAAGCCTGATGAAGAAACAGAACGTGATGTCGCTCGATGCGATGTTCCGCGAGGCGGCCGAGTTGGGAGTGGAGATCACCATATGTGAGATGTCGATGAACCTGATGGGGTTCAAAAAAGAGGAGATGATCGATTACCCGCACCTGCGCTATGCAGGAGCCACCACATTCGTGGCCGATGCAGGTGAAAGCAGCATGCAGTGGTTTATTTAACGTTATAAGGTTCAGACGTTTGTAGGTTAGTAGGTTAGTAGGTTAGTAGGTTAGTGAGTTAGTAAGTTCGAAACTGTCTGCTGATCGCTGAACGCTAAAAATCAACAACGAACCAGAAACTATGAACCAGGAACCAGGAACCATAAACCAAAAACTTACAGCTTATAACATACAACTTACAACAAAATTCATTCACCCCTAAACAATTAAAACAATGACAACAGAAGAATTAAAAGCAGTGACAGTAGCAAAATCGGTAGACGCACGCGGGACAGCATGTCCGGGACCACTTCTCGAGGCGAAGAAAGCAATCGGCACCATCGGCACGGACGATGTGATGGAGATCCTCTCGGCAGATGAAGGGACCAAGTCGGATATCCCCAAATGGTGCAAAAAACAGGGTCATGAGTATCTCGGCGCTGTTGAGGAGAACGGATACTTCAAGGTATATATGAAGAAGAAATAACCATTGGGCTATTATGAATAAAAGTGCCAAGATACTGGTTTTTTCAACGGAGAAGATCTCCGACCCCGCCATTGACATGGCGGGGTTGCTGAAACTGCATTACCCTCCGACAGTCTACACCATCACGGTGCCCTGTTCGAGCGGTATCAAACCGGACTGGATACTGCATGCCTACGAGAAAGGATTCGATGGGGTGTTTATTGCGGCTGACGGCAGCGACTGTGTCTTTGGAGAGAGCTGTACGGAGAAGACAGGCAACCTGGTCTCAGACACGCATAACAGGATGAAGGAGAAGAGCCTTGATCCGGCACGTCTGCGCATGGCCGCCATCTGTTCCGTCTGCAGCGAAGCGTTCGTGAAGCAGGTACGCAGCTTCAACGAATATCTGATAAAAACAATCCATGCATAAAGAGCGATGAACGAAGAGAAAAAGATAATCCATTACGATGCCCTCGTGATCGGAGGAGGCATTGCCGGAGGTGAAGCGGCGCTCAATCTGGCGAACACCGGCTTCAGGGTGTTGCTGGTGGAGAAAGAGCGCTCCCTGGGCGGGAAGATGATTCTTCTGAGCAAGGTGTTCCCAACCCTTGACTGCTCCGCCTGTATCACCACACCCAAAATATCGGAGATAGCAAGGCATAAAAACATCACCATCTTCACCGAGAGTGAGGTGTCAGGTATGGTCAAGCGTTCGGAGAACGATTTTGTGGCGCAGATCACGAAGAAACCACGTTACGTGCATGTGGAGGATTGCACCGCCTGCCAGCTCTGTGAGCAGGCTTGTCCCGTGAGTGTACGTGACGAGTATCAGTACGGGCTGATCGGCAGGAAGGCTGCCTTTATCCCCTTCAGCATCGCCAACCCCAAGGCGGCAGCCATCGACATCGAGAACTGCACGCTCTGCGGCGCCTGCGAGAAGGTATGCCCCACCCACTGTATCGATTTCACCATGGAGCCGGAGCAGTATGAGCTGCATGCACGCACGGTGGTGATGGCCACCGGCTTCAAGCTCTTCGATCCCCTGGAGATACCGCGTTACGGGTATGGGCAGCACAAGAACGTAATCACCTCCATGCAGATGGAGCGTGAGATCGCCCCCACCCGCCCCTTCAACACCATCCTGCGGCCCGGCGACGGGAAGGTACCCGACAAGATAGCCTATGTGCTCTGTGCCGGCTCGCGCGACGCCTCGGTGGGCAACCCCATCTGCTCGCAGATATGCTGCATGTACTCCATCAAACAGGCACAGCTGCTGATGGGTGCCCTGCCGATGGCAGATGTCACCATCTACTACATCAACATCCGCTCCTTCGGCAAGGGATTCGAGGAGTTCTACCAGCAGGCAAAAGGAATGGGTGTCACCTTCGTGAAGGGTAAGATCGGCACCATCAGAGAGAAGGAGAACGGCAACCTCATCCTGCGGTATGAAGATATCAGCGAAGGGATTGTCAAAGAGGAAGAACATGACATGGTGGTGCTCTCGGTAGGGACCCGGTCGAATCCCGACGTGGGGAAGATATTCCCGCAGGGAGCGTTGAAACTGGATCCGTTCCGGTTCGTCGCACAGACCGATCTGCAGGGCAGCCCTTCCAGAACCAGCATCGACGGCGTCTTCGTGGCCGGCACCGCCTCCGCACCGATGGATATCCCCGACTCCATCCTCTCGGCAGGTGCTGCATCATCAGAAGCAATCAGTTACATCATTCAGCATCAGGAAGTATGAAGGAGAGAATAGGCGTATATATCTGCCATTGCGGCGGGAACATATCCGATTATGTGGACGTGGAGAAGGTGCGTCAGGCAGTAGAGAACGAGGTGGGGGTGGCGATGGCAAAGACCACGGTGTTTGCCTGCTCCGACGCCAACCAGAACGACATGGTGGAAGATATACGTACTCACAACC
>CAZBFS010000226.1:0-2939 GCA_964491215.1 uncultured Proteiniphilum sp. | reverse complement strand
TCGGGCGTCAATTCTGAGTATGAAACACCGTCATATTCGATGTCTCCGCTTGTTGGTTTAATTGCCCCCGTCAATGCCTTGATTAGAGTTGATTTTCCTGCGCCATTTTCACCGACGATAGCCAGAACCTCTCCTTTTAATAGCTCAAAAGAGACGCCGTTTAAAGCAACGACTCCAGGGTATTTTTTTACGAGATTGTTGACTCGTAATAAGGCATTTTGTTCCAAGCTCCCACCTACTTTCTCAAAGCGTAGATTCCGTCACAGAGATAATCGGTCTTGTGCTCGCTCATAAGTTCTTGCGCTCGATTTCGGATTCCAATCTTGAAATTTTCATCTACCTGACTTGTGTAATGCGTAAACATCAGATCAATCAACCGTTCAGGCAGGTGCTCAAATACGCGGAATTCCATCTTCCAATCTTGAACTAGTTTTCTAATGCACATCTTCTCCTCGACGGACGCAAGGCCCGAATAGGGCTTATCCTCACAGAAGTAAAAAGAGGACGTGGAAGTACCTTTCGTCTTTTCATAAACCTGCAGTGCTGCTTCTCTAACCAAGTAATGGTCAATATGTTCTTTAAAAGCAATCGGGAAAAGTAAGGCAGTATTTCCTTCGAGCGCATATCTTGAGATCTTCTTTATCAGTCGATCCATGATTTTTTTATCATATTCGTCGAGTGTGTCGGATGACCCCGATACAAACTCCATTTGATCATCGGCTAGCACCTTGCCTCTGACCATTGCCTCATCTTCTAACCAACACTCATATGTATAGTTAAATCGACCAAACAACTCGTTCATACATTCAGTATCTTCGATGAATCGAAGACCTGTACAATACTTAATTCTTTCCAAGGAAGCATCAAGATTCAAAGGTCCAGCGTTATTGGTGTAATTGCTGCGACCAAAAATGAGTACCGAGGTGAATTGTTTTGTATCAAGTAACCGGTTTCGTTTCAATGCTTCAACGTATCCTCCTACAAAAAGAGTGAAATCATCATAGTGAGGGGAGAAAACAATAATCTTCTCCTCGGGGATAATATTTTGGATTGGTGTAGTAGCCATCGTCATTCTCCCTATATCTCGATACACTCAATGCCTGCTGCGCGGCAGAAAGCAACGAGTGTCTCATATACGAAATCTCCATAGGCTAAGCATATGTATTCTCCACCCCAGACTTGTATTAGCCGATCTAAGTCTCCGTGCACCTTTGTAAAAGCATGAGGCCAAAACGGCATCCCACATTCTCGCAGAGAATCGCCAAGGATGTCTTGATGGGGCACGAATACCTCACATCGTGCGACAACCATTTGCATCTGACCGCTATCTCTCATAAGTTTGGCGAGAACCCCGGTCCCCTCCCGGCAGACTAAGCTGACTGTCAGACCGCCGCCATCGCCTTCATGACCAATCCCTCTATCGGAAAAAGATAACGGATAATCCTTTGACGCAAGAGATGGCGCTGCTGCCCCATCCGCAACAATCTTCAGTACTTTGGTTTTAACATCAATATCTTGTACGTCGCCAAAAAAGACTGAGTCTCCGCTCGCTCTCATTAAAATATAGGTCGATAAGGCAACATTCATATCCCCTAAAGCTGAATTGCCGATGCGATCTTCAATGAGCAGGCTCTGCGCCAAACTTGGGATCGTGTAGTAGTCTGCTAATCCGGGATAATTTTGGATGCCAATCCCCAGATAATTGTTAGCGACAACCAGATCTTTTAAGGCAATATACAGTTTCACAGCTTTAGTGTTGTCGTCTGTTCTTTCCAATGCTTGTCCGAATAGACCAGAAATCCGCTCAAACTGTTCATCCAATTCATGATCAGTAATTGTTGTCAAACGACTGAACAACCCTAGAGGGGATATCGAATCGATATCAATGCCGAATTGGTGCATCCATTGCGACGGATCAACTGATCCGCAGGACTGCGCTTGCCCCCTGCCTCCCAAAAGACAGAAAGTACTGAGATTAAGATCAGCCCTGATTTGGTTGGCCAATACAAAACTGTGAATGTCTACTAGGGTCGCTTCATCATTTCGGCTGCCATACACAAGCCTATGCTTAACTGCTATTTCTTTGAGAGCACCATGAATAAGAAGTCCAGATCCCGTTCTCCAACCCTGTGCGCCTGGATGCACCCATAATAGAATCCCTTTGCCCGTGAAACTAAAATCTCTGATTGCTGCTGTAAGATGGCCAACCCAATTCCAGGTTCCCGGAAAAATGATGAGGCTCTGGACAGAATCGTCCTTCGCCATAGCTCGGAATGCTTCTTTAGCTTCTTGTTTTGTCGAGACGACAAGAGGATATTCAAGACAATCAATGCCTCTTTGACGGAGCTTATGAATACCGTCTTGAATCAGCAGCTCATCCACATAAGGAGCTCCATTAGGATCTTGTATGCCATCTTTGTGGGAAGCGCAGACTATAAAGCCGGCTTTCAACGTGTTCATACTTTCATCCTCACTGAATCTCTTAGTTGGAACGAAAAGCCTTGAAATCCATGTAGTCCATACTAATCACAGTTCCCTGGCATCTTCGCTTCTCCACTGATCGTCGTGTTTTTGCCAATTGCTGGCGGTGTACAGAAGATTAATGATTCAATCCTCTAAGAAACCGTTGTTTGAGCCATTACCGTAAATTTTTTGTAACATACATGGTAGGCAACCGCAATTCTTCGCATGCAATTTAATCCAATATCGAAAATGGTATCTTTGTGGTATGAAGACATGTCCCTAAGTGGCACTGAATCCTATTCCGCTCCTTCTCAATAATTGTTCGTCCCCAATAATAATTTCCGTCCTTATGAACAATTATTTATGATTATTTTTGTGTCCTATTCTTAAATTCCCTTCTTAAAGATCTCTTCCTAGGCACACGAAGTCAAGTCCAGAATGTTGGTGTAAATTCACCTTCCGGTACCTCTATCCTT
>CAZBFS010000225.1:0-2967 GCA_964491215.1 uncultured Proteiniphilum sp. | reverse complement strand
TCGGCAAGGTGATGGGCATCGACGAGAACCTGGTGATCCCCGACAAGAGCCTCTCGCTGCAGGAGGAAAGCGTACAGTGCTGGCGGGGAGAGAAGATGAGCGAGTGGCGCAGGGAGTTCGTACATAACGCCTACAAGGTTGACTTCCCGATTCATCGTGCCTACTACGATCTGAGCGGGGAGGAGAAGGATATCCTCTGGAATGGAAGGCATGACCAGGACATCTACGGCATAAACGACTTCTTCAGCATGCTGGAGAAGAACCTCTACAAAATACAATACAGGGTGATGCTGGCTCGCTACCGCGGCAAGACCGACTGTCCTCTCTGCAAGGGAGCACGTCTGAAACCGGAAGCCCTTTACGTGAAAATCGGCGGTAAGTCGGTCTCAGAGCTGGTACTGATGCCGGTGACAGAGCTGAAAGAGTTCTTCGGCACGCTCAGCCTTAACGAAACCGATGCGGCGGTGGCCGAGCGGCTGCTGACAGAGATCAACAACCGCCTGCAGTTCCTGATCAATGTGGGGCTGGGTTACCTCACCCTCAACCGTCTCTCCAACACCCTTTCAGGCGGAGAAAGCCAACGAATCAACCTGGCCTCCTCGCTGGGCAGCAGCCTGGTGGGGTCACTCTATATCCTCGACGAACCAAGCATCGGCCTCCACTCGCGTGACACAGGCCTGCTGATCGGGGTGCTGCGCGATCTGCAGCAGCTGGGTAACACCGTGGTGGTGGTGGAGCACGATGAAGAAATCATCCGCGCAGCCGACCACATCATCGACATCGGCCCCAAGGCGGGACGCCTGGGCGGTGAGGTGGTCTACCAGGGTGCCGTGGCAGACCTGAAGGAGAAGAGCGATAGCTACACGGTGAAATACCTCACCGGCGAGGAGCAGATCGAACTCCCCCTGACCCGTCGCAGATGGAACAACTACATCGAGGTGATGGGAGCACGGCAAAATAACCTGAAGAATATCGATGTGAAGTTCCCGCTACATGTCATGACGGTGGTCACCGGTGTGAGTGGCTCCGGCAAGTCGTCACTGGTGAACGACGTGCTTTACAACGCCCTGCGGCACCACTACAAGGGAACTGCCCTGGAGCGGGCCGAGTTCAACAGCATCGGCGGTGACCTAAAACTGATGAAGGGAGTGGAGTACGTAGACCAGAACCCCATTGGCAAGTCGTCCCGTTCCAATCCGGTGACCTACCTCAAAGCGTTCGACGAGATACGCAAACTCTTTGCCGCGCAGCCGTTGGCCAAGCAGCTCAACTTCACACCTGCCTACTTCTCCTTCAATGTGGAGGGTGGGCGCTGTGAGGAGTGCAAGGGCGATGGGACCATCACCGTGGAGATGCAGTTCATGGCCGACCTCCGGCTGGAATGCGAGTCCTGCCACGGAAAGCGCTTCTCATCAGAGGTACTTGAGATCGAATATAGTGGAATGAGCATCTACGATGTGCTGGAGATGACCGTGAACCAGGCCATCGAGTTCTTCAGCCAACAAAAAGGTGCCACAGAGAAGAAGATCGTTAAGAAGATGCAGCCGCTTCAGGATGTGGGGCTCGGTTACCTTAAGCTGGGGCAATCATCCTCCACCCTCTCGGGCGGGGAGAACCAGCGGGTGAAACTGGCTTATTACCTGGGTGAGGAGAAGTCACAACCCACCCTTTTCATCTTCGATGAGCCTACAACCGGACTCCACTTTCATGACATCAAAACCCTCCTCAAAGCGTTTAACGCGCTTTTAGAGCGAGGACATACGGTTCTGATCATCGAGCATAACATGGAGGTGATCAAATGTGCCGACCATATCATCGACATCGGTCCCGAAGGGGGCAAAGCAGGAGGGTATGTGGTGTGCGAGGGGACACCCGAAGAGGTGGCGGCAAACGCATCCTCCCACACCGGACATTACCTAAAAAGCAAATTGCTGTAATGAGAGTCTGTTAGAAAATATTTCGACCGATCCAGAAGAGCAGCACAAGCAGTAACACAACGAGCGCCGACCATCTCCCGAAGAAGAAGCGTTGTAGTCCGGGAAACCGCTTGCCGCCCCCCAGCCATTCCAGCCAGAGCCCCAGCAAGATATAGGGCAACGCTACCACCATCAGCGCATTGTAGAGCAGGGCATCACCCACCTGCAGATGCAACAGGCTGTGTATCGCCCGCTGTGAGCCACAGCCGGGACACTCCAGTCCTGTAACTGCCCGAAAAGGACAGAGTGGGAAAAAGGGGTCGGTGGCGGGATCAAACCAGTAAAAGAGAAATAGCACCACCGGCAACAACAGCAGCAGCAAGGCGGTGACCATTCCTCTTTTTACAATTTTCCTCATCAATTACTCCCGTACAATCAGAAGTTGTATCCGCTGGCGTTGTTTTCGATGATCTGTTCCATGGCATCAGGCAGCAATCCGGTAGCAAACAGGATGGTCCAGATGATCAGGTAGAGCAGACCGACACCAACGGCGACAAGGGTCCACATTTTGGCATTCCGTGCAGCCCGAGCAGCCGCTTCGTACTTACCGTTGAAATAATTGGAATCCACCTTCGCGGCATAGACGATGGCCACTATCCCGAAGGGAATACAACAGAGCACAGTGGCCACTATAGACTGCCAGAGCCAGCTGTTCGGTTTCAAGGGAGGCATCTCCTCTTCTCTTGCAGGTGCTGCCGGAGGAATAGGTGGCGGCATCTCTGTGATTTCCTGTTCTCTTTCGTTGTGTTGATCTTCCATAACTATCGTTTCAATTAATTTGTCAGGTATTCAGCAATTCACTCAGACCTGCCATAGACCCGACAAAGACAAACATCAGGATAATGGCGATGATGATCAGCAGCACCCAGCCGATGGCAATCCATAGGGCTATCCGTGTCCACTTTCCAGCTTCACGCGATGCTTGAAGAGATGCGTCATAATCGCCCCGGTTAAAGAAAGACTCCACCTGTGCCGCGTAGACGATGGCGAT
>CAZBFS010000224.1:0-2970 GCA_964491215.1 uncultured Proteiniphilum sp. | reverse complement strand
CAGAACGGAGCAGGCGCAGATGACCGGTTTCGACGATGGTGAGGAGGAGAACGTGATCAACCTCACCGTGCTCCCCGGCATGAAAGAGGGTCTCTTCGGCAATGCTTTTGCAGGTTATGGCAGCCAGGAGCGATATGAAGGCAACGCCATGGTCAACTATATGAAGGACAAGGATCAGTATACCTTCCTGGGAGGCATCAACAACACCAACAACGCCGGTTTCTCTGATCTTTCCTCTGCCATGTTTGGCAATATGGGAGGTGGTGGCCGCAGGGGCGGGTGGGGTAATAACAGCGGCATCTCCACCTCCGGTAACACGGGAGGTAACTTCAGCAAGCAGTTCACCCCCGAGTTGAAGCTGGGTGGTAACGTACGCTACGGGTTCACCGACACCAACATTGAATCGGATGTCTTTTCCCAAAACATTCTGAGTGCCGGCAACACGCTGGAAGATGAACGCAACCATAGCAATAATAAGAGCCAGAATTTTGGTGTGGATCTGCGACTCGAATGGGAACCCGACTCGGCCACGCGAATCATATTCCGCCCTGCTTTCTCGCTCTATGACAACCAGCAGAATGATACGGGTGATTTCTTCACCTTGAAAGAACTTACGGGCGACACCATCAACAATGGAAACTCTGACTATTCTTCCGAAGGCAAGGGTAATGACCTCTCTTTTCGTCTCGATGCCAGCCGGGAGCTGGGAAAGGAGGGACGCATCCTCAGCATCCAGCTGAGAGGTCAGGAGCGTTACTCAGAAAACGAGGGTACCAGCCTCTCTGAGACCTACTACGACGGAACGCGCCCAGATGACCTGATCGACCAGCGTTTTACCAATATGAATCAAAACCGTTCATGGCGGGGTTACCTCTCCTTCGTGGAGCCGATTGGCGACAATCACTTCCTACAGCTGGCATACCAGTACCGGCAGAACATGTCGGAGTCGGACAAGGACACCCGTACCAAGGATGATGGAGGGTTTTACACCGTGCTCGATACAGCCTACAGCAAGCGGCTGGAAAATAATTTCGTGTCACAGGAGATCGAGGCCAACTTCAAGGGGGTGAGGGAGAAATATGATTATATGTTCGGCTTCTCCGTGCAACCCTCCTCTTCGCGTAGCAAAACCTTCGTCGGCAGTGACCTGAAGTACGATGGCGAGCAGAAGGTGATCAACTACTCGCCCATGGCACAGCTCAACTACCGCTGGAGCCGTACCCACAACCTGCGGCTGCGTTACTTCGGTGACACCGACCAGCCATCGCTCACGCAGCTCTCACCGGTGGTAGATGTCTCAAGTCCACTCAATATCACAAAGGGTAATCCTGATTTGAATCCCTCGTTCGAACACCGTCTCAACATCCGCTACCAGCTCTCCAACCCGGAGAAGGCCAGCTCGTTCAATACGTTTATCAACGCCGGCTACATGACCAACGACATTGTATCGGCCACAGTTACCAATGTAAACACCGGTCGCAGAGTGAATACGTACCAAAACGTGGGGGGCAACTGGAATGTTAACGGGCGGATGATGTTCAACGTGCCGCTGCGCAACATCAAGTTCTCAATCTTCTCCATGTCGTTTGCCAGCTACAGCAACACCAGCGGTTATTCAAAGTCAACAACAGATGAAATTGATGTTGAATCTATTATGTTCACCGATGCAGATAAGAACACCAACAAGCGGATGTCGCTGATGGAGATGCTGGGTCTCAACTACCGCTCCGACCAGTTCGATTTCGCGGTACGTGGTAACGTCAACTATAACAACGTGACCAATAGCCTGGAGGGACAGCAAAACCAGAACTACCTCAACTACGGTGGCAATGCCTCCACCTCCATCTATCTGCCATGGGATCTCACCATTGAGAGTGACATCAACTACTCAACCAACTCGGGTTATACCGATGGATTTGAGCAGAATGAGTGGCTCTGGAACGCTTCACTGCAGAAGACTATCTTCAAACAAAAGAACGGTACCATCCGTTTCAAAATATACGATATATTGCAGCAGCGCAGCAACATCAGCCGCAGTGTCACCTCCAACTATATCCGTGATACCACGACCAACACGCTGACCAGCTACTTCATGGTGCACTTCGTCTATCGATTCAACATCTTCAAGGGGGGTGCCACCCAACAGGATATGATGCCGCAGAGAGGCAGAGGCTATGGCGGCGGACGCGGCAGAATGTAACAAAGGACAATGGAGTCATGATAGCAAATAAATGGAGATGGGAAAGGCATTGAAACAAACAACAGGAAGAAGTTGGAACAATCTGTTTGTTCACCTGTTGCTCTGGGGGGTGATATTCATCCTCCCCTACTTTTTTATTGATTCGGAACGCATCTTCACCTGGCGTCCTTTTCTCCGTTCCATACCGGAGATGGTGGGCTTTCTTCTGGTCTTCTATCTCAACTTCTTCCTGCTGATCGACCAGTTGCTCTTCAAGGGTAAAACTAAAGCTTACATCCTCTGGAACATAGTGCTGATCATCGTCGTCTCTTTCATCATGCACTTCACCCGTGAGCTGCTCGAATTCCTGCTGCCCTACCTGAAGCCCCGTTGGCGTGGCCGCCCCAATAACAATTTCCTGTTGTTGTTCTTATTGCGCAACTCCACTTCGCTCTTCATGATGATGGGGTTGAGTGTAGCCCTGAAAATGACGGTGCGCTGGTTGGAGGTGGAGAATGAGCGCAAGGAGTTGGCCAAAGCTAAGTCGGAGGCAGAGCTGCAGAACCTCAAGAACCAGATCAACCCGCACTTCCTGCTCAACACTCTGAATAACATCTATGCATTGATTGAGTTTAACCCTCCCAAGGCGCAACAGGCGGTGATGGATCTAAGCAAGCTGTTGCGGCATCTTCTCTACGATAACAACCAGAACTTCGTGCCACTACGGCAGGAGGCCGAATTCATGCGTAACTACATTGAACTGATGCGCATCCGCCTGGCCGATCATGTGC
>CAZBFS010000223.1:0-2973 GCA_964491215.1 uncultured Proteiniphilum sp. | reverse complement strand
AAGGCGGCCATCTTTGCAGCCCGCGAGGTAGCAGCCGAGACCAGTATCGACACACCACTCATGCTCTCGGTGACCATCACCGACAAGGCGGGCAGGACGCTCTCAGGACAGACCCTTGAGGCTTTCGTGGCGTCGGTGAGTCATGCAAACCCTCTCACCATAGGACTCAACTGCTCGTTTGGTGCCGCAGACCTGAAGCCTTATGTGAAGGAGCTGGGACGTGTAGCCCCCTTCTATATCAGTGCCCATCCCAATGCAGGGTTGCCCAACCAGCTGGGTGAGTATGATGAGACCCCTGAGAAGATGGCCCTGCAGATCAATGAGTTCATGCACGAGGGACTGGTCAATATCATCGGCGGCTGCTGCGGTACCACCCCCGATCACATCGCCCGTTACGTGGCGATGGCCGAGGAGGCATCACCACACAGGAAAGCAGATGCTCCCGCTTACCTAAGGCTTTCGGGACTGGAGATGCTGGAGGTCTCACCCCGCATCAACTTCATGAACATCGGCGAGCGCTGCAACGTGGCCGGCTCACGTCGCTTCCTGCGACTGATACAGGAGAAGAAATACGAAGAGGCGCTCGACATCGCCCGCCGCCAGGTGGAGGATGGAGCCCAGGCTCTCGACATCAATATGGATGAGGGGCTGCTGGAGGGAGCAGAGGAGATGACCCGCTTTCTCAACCTGCTGGCTTCCGACCCCGACGTGTCGCGGGTACCCATCATGATCGACTCCTCCAAGTGGGAGGTGTTGGAGGCGGGATTGAAATGCGTTCAGGGCAAGTCGATCGTCAACTCCATCTCACTGAAGAATGGAGAGGAGGAGTTCCTGCATCAGGCACTTACCGCACAACAATATGGTGCAGCGGTGGTGGTGATGGCCTTCGACGAGAAGGGACAGGCCGACACCTTCGAACGACGCATCGAGATCTGCAGCCGTGCCTACAGCCTGCTCACAACCAATGGTATAGACCCTAAGGATATCATCTTCGACCCCAATGTGCTGGCTATTGCTACCGGTATCGAGGAGCACCGCAACTACGGCGTCGATTTCATCCGTACCGTACGCTGGATCAAGAAAAATCTGCCTCATGCCAAGGTGAGCGGTGGGGTGAGCAACCTCTCCTTCTCCTTCCGCGGTAACGAGTCGGTGCGGGAGATGATGCATTCCGTCTTTCTCTATCATGCCATCGGTGCAGGGCTGGATATGGGTATCGTCAATCCCGGTCAGTCGGTGATCTATGAGGATATCCCCTACGATGTGCGGGAGCTGATGGAGGACACGGTACTCAACCGTCGTGAGGATGCCACTGAGCGGCTGATGGAGTATGCCGAAAAGATCAAGGGAGATAAAACAAATAGCGGTGGTGCCCCCAAAACAGAGGAGTGGCGCCAGTTCACGTTGGAGGAGCGACTGAGCCATGCCCTGGTGAAAGGGATCGGTGACCACATGGAGGAGGATCTGGCGGAAGCACTGAAGGCCTATCCTCGCGCCGTGGATATCATCGACAAGCCGCTGATGGATGGGATGAACCGCGTGGGTGACCTCTTCGGGTCGGGGAAGATGTTCCTGCCCCAGGTGGTGAAGGCAGCCCGCACCATGAAGAAAGCGGTAGCAATCCTGCAGCCGGTGATTGAGGCGGAGAAAACCGGCAGCGGTGTCTCGCAAAAAGCGGGTAAGATTGTGCTGGCCACCGTGAAGGGTGATGTGCATGACATCGGTAAGAACATCGTCTCCATCATCCTGGCATGCAACAACTACGAGATCATCGACCTGGGAGTGATGGTGCCGCCAGAACAGATCATTGAAGCGGTGAAACGGGAGAAGCCCGACATGGTAGGGCTCAGTGGCCTGATCACACCCTCGCTCGAGGAGATGGCAGTGGTGGCCGCCGAGATGGAGAAGGAGGGGCTCACCCTCCCGCTGCTGATCGGGGGAGCCACTACTTCGCGATTACATACGGCACTCAAGATTGAACCTAAGTACAGCAAGGGGCCCGTGGTCTATGTGAAGGATGCTTCTCAAAGTCCATCGGCAGTTGCCAGTCTGCTCAATGCAGAAAACAGGAATGCTTATATTGGAAAAATAAGGGAGGAGTATGCGCTGTTGCGCGAACAGCGTGCACAGAAGCAGGTGAAGCTGGTCACCCTCGAGGAGGCAAGAGAGCACCCTTTCCGCATCGACTGGGGTAACTGGCAACCTCCTGTTCCCCGTAACCCGGGACGAACAGTTTTACGTGACATACCGGTGTCGGAGATCATCCCCTATATCGACTGGAAGTTCTTCTTCCATACCTGGAACCTATCTGCCAAGTTCCACACCGTGACCCGTATCGACCGCTGTGAGCGCTGCCGTGCCGAATGGGTGGCCACCTACCGTGAGGAGGAGAAGGAAAAGGCACTCGAAGCTGCCCGTCTCTACGATGATGCCTGTGATATCCTGCAGCGCTTTCGTGAGGAGGATGCCGATTATATCCGTGCGGTGTTCGGCCTCTATGAGGCGACGAGTGCCGACGATACCATCCTGATCGATGGAAAAGCGTTCCCCTTCTTGCGACAACAGAAGGAGAACCAGCAGCAGACCTACTTCTGTCTGAGCGACTTCATTGCGCCGCGCGAGAGCGGTAGCACCGATTGGATCGGTGCCTTTGCCGTCACGGGCGGTGCCGGTGCCGATGCCCTGCTACAGCAATTCGATGAGGAGGGTGATGCCTTCACCTCGCTATTGGTGAAGTCGCTGCTCGACCGGCTGGCAGAGGCTGCCACCGAGTGGCTTCACGCGAAGGTTCGGCGGGAATACTGGGGGTATGCCCCGGATGAGAACCTCACCGTGGCGGAGATGTTTGCTGTGAAATATGAAGGAATACGTCCGGCAGTGGGTTATCCCTCCATTCCGGACCAGACGGTTAACTTCCTGCTACACGACCTGCTGGGGAGCGATGAGATTGGCATCTCCCTCACCGAGAACGGG
>CAZBFS010000222.1:0-3004 GCA_964491215.1 uncultured Proteiniphilum sp. | reverse complement strand
GAATACCAGGTTGAGAACGCCACCCTTGCCATCGGCGTTATCGAATACTTGAAGGATCATGGTTTTGTCACGGATGAGAAGACAGTAAAGGAAGGATTGAAGACGGCCAGATGGCCCGGGCGCCTGGAGGTGTTGCAGGAAAAACCGCAGGTGGTCATCGATGCGGCACACAACACTGCCGCTGTCAAAGCGATGATCAGGGCCGTTCACGAACATTTTTCTTACAGGCGTCTCATCGTGGTTGTCGGTATCATGGAGGACAAGGATGTGCGGGATATGTTGTCCCTCTTGATAGAGGTGGCGGACGATATCGTTCTGACCCGACCGGCGATAGAAAGAGCTGCCACCCCGCAAAAATTGAAAACCATCGTGGAGGATCTGGGTGTTGAAGGGGTTTCTCCCCTGATGGAGGCGGATCTGAACGGGGCCATACGCCGGGTGCTGAGCCTGGCTGGACCCGATGATATGGTGCTGGTAACCGGTTCAATTTATACGATCAGCGAGGCACGGACCCTATTTATTAAGAAGAATTAACCGGTCATATGAGGAATAAAAAGGAGGATAATTCTATATAATCCTGACTTTGACAGCTAAAAGACTGAAATAAAGCCACAGGCCCTTGTAAACAAAGGGTTTGTGGCTTTTCGATTTTGTCACAAATATGTAGGGGAAAACCTTATTTTTTACTTTCAGCCAAAATATTTTTGATCTCTTTCAGGCGTAGCCTCTTACGTGTAAAATCAATCCCCAAACAGTTCCCGATTGCATCGGAGATATCGCTTCTGTAATCAAATAAATAAAGGCTGTCTTGTTCATTGGAGCAGGAGATCGCGTTCAAGCAAGCAATAATTCTCTCCGGCGAGTAAAGCCGGTTGGTCAACTTTTGAATGAGCCTGATGATTGCCAGGGCGATGAAACAAGTCAGAAAATGGGCATTGATCCTGTCTTCCCGGGAAACATAAATGGGCCTGGCTTCCAGGGTGCCCTTGGTGATCTTAAAAGTCTCCTCGATCTCCCACAGTCCCCGGTATGTATCGATAATCTCCATGTCGGACATATGCAATTCACTGGTGACAATCGCATAGTAACCATCATACCTTTCCTCTTCGGCCAGCTTTTCAGAATCGAAATACGGGCGTTGCTTTCCCTTGATAACTTCACCAGTTTTTTTATCAAACTGCAGGTTTTTGACGTACTTGGCGGCCCCGTAAGCCGTAGCCCGATTGTACTTCTGGGGATTGTTCACCAAAGCCATTGCTTTTTTTATAACCTCTTTTCGCTCTGACCTGGTTTTATGCTCGTACTTTCTGCTCCAGAAAACGACCTGCTTTTCATACACGGTTTTCTGGCTCACCTTCCCACTTCTCATGGTTACATTGATATCCCGGGCGATTCTTCTACTTTTAATCTTGAACCCGGTATCCTCCGTAGTTAGTTTCCCGTCAGTCCCAATGTAGCCCGTACTTTCCAAGACATAGTTCTTGAATTCCTTCGTACCACCCCGGACGGAGAAACTAAACACATAACCATTTCTGTTTTTTCCTCCGGTCAGGTAATAGATGTTGTCGCCGGTAATAATCCCCATGTCGGCGACCACTATGATCCTGCCCGTGTCATAATTTCGCCTCACCTCCCCGATGACGGAGCGAAAAGTTTCCTTGTCCAGTTTGTTTCCGGGGAAAATTTCATAATGGATGGGGATTCCATCCGCATCCATGGCCAGGCCCATCTGCACCAGCGGATTGTGCCGGCGTTCTTTCGACCTCCCGAATTTACGAACCTCGTCGGCCTGATCGATTTCAAAGTAAAAGTTAGTGACATCATAGTAAATGGTCTTTGTATCACGGCCGTACTTCTCTGTAATCCGGGTATGCAGGTATCTTTGTGCTTCCTTGGCGATCTTTGCAAAATGAGAAAGGCCGCGGTAGATATCTGCCAGTGCAAAGTTAAAGGGCTCGAAATAGCGGGGCCTTTCCTCGAAAGCTTTTTTCTTTGAACCCGGGGATAGAAGCCTAGAAACGACCAGAAGTATCATGATGGAGTTGGTGTTGTACTTGAAAGGCTCATGTCTCGCCTTGTTTTTAAAAAAGCTGTCCAGCCCGAGCTGGTGGTAAATTTTCAAGATAGCAGCATAGCCGAGGTTCTTTTGTCCCTTCGAATCCTTGGGCAATGTCTCATCCATGTTGATTCTAAGGGTTAGTTTTTTCTTGGCATTTTCTTCTTCGGTCATCTGGCGGGCAACTTCTTTAAAATGGGCAACAGGATCAGCGTACTCTTTCTCCAGTTCATCCAGGTACCCCAAGGATTTAATATTGCGATCGGTAGAGATCTTTGTCTTGGGATCCCGGTATTTTTGGGCAATGGAGAGATAGGTCCTTCCAGTTTCCTTTCGATATGACTTTTTTAAATACATAATAGCACCCCCATGTCAGGCATTGATAGCTAATTATAACACATCATGCCATATTATGCTACATATAAATGAAAGAAAATCAAAATAAAAAAACCTTGGCAACTCGATGCTACAAGGGATATTGAAGCTCTCTATTTTATTAGGCTGTCAAACTAACGGGGTAGCAGGAAAGGTCAGCGTCCCTCTGGTAATAAGAAGTTGAACTTACAATTAAACCGGAGGTGTGACAATGACCAAGTACAAGATTACCATAGATAAAGAAGATCTGCACCAACTATTTAACCAGGATCAGGGGATGACCAAACTGATAGAGAAGGACATCTTTTTTAGCAACACTTTCTATTTTTTTTCAATTGATGATAATATGTAATCAATTCATGTTTTTAAAAAACTTTACAGGTAGGGTGGAAAATGATCGATAGACTTTATTTGCTCACCGGGGCAACGGGGCTTCTGGGCGGAAATATACTGCGACAATTGGTTGCAGACGGGGAACGTGTTCGAGCATTGGCATTGCCGGATGATCCGGCAATCCAGAATATGCCGGAGAACACGGAAATCGTGGAGGGCGACCTTCTGGACGACAGCGCT
>CAZBFS010000221.1:0-3010 GCA_964491215.1 uncultured Proteiniphilum sp. | reverse complement strand
GGAGCCGTCACAGCAGCCGTCGTGACAGGCTGTTCCGTTCCCATCGTGCTCACCTCGCGGTCGGACAACGACCGCAGCAAACTGCTCTCACTGGCACTGGGTGCAGTGATCAGATAATAAAGAAATAAAATAAACCACAATAAATTAGTCGAACTATGGCAACCAATACCCGCATCCTCGTGATCAACCCGGGATCAACCTCTACCAAGATCGCCATCTATCAACAGGAGAAGGTGATCTTCCTGAAAACCATCAAACATGCACCAGAAGTACTGCGTCGATTTGAAAAGATCACTGATCAGTATGAATACCGGAAGGATATCATCTATGATGAGCTGAAGAGCGCGGATGTCCCTGTGGAGTCGATCGATGCCGTGATCGGTCGCGGGGGACTGGTAAAACCCATCGCATCAGGTGTCTACCTGGTGAACGATGCCATGCGCGACGATCTGCTGGCATGCAAGCGTGGCGAACATGCCAGTAACCTGGGCGCACTGATTGCATACGATGTCGCAAAGTTATTGCCCTCGGCAGTTGCGTTTATTGCCGACCCGGTGGTGGTAGACGAGCTGCAGCCACTGGCAAGATATTCAGGTCATCCCCTCATCGAGAGAAGGTCAATATTTCATGCCTTGAACCAGAAAGCGATTGCCCGTGCACATGCCAAGTCGATCATGAAAAAATATGAAGATCTTAATCTGATCGTGGTCCACCTGGGTGGCGGTATCACCGTGGGAGCCCATCAGAAGGGAAAGGTGGTCGATGTGAACCAGGGACTGGATGGCGACGGTCCCTTTTCGCCCGAACGTGCCGGATCCCTTCCTGTGGGACAGTTGCTGAAAGTGGCTTTCAGCGGCATCTACAGCTACGAGAAGATGTCGGAGATGATCGTTGGCAAAGGTGGGATGATGGCTTACCTGGGTACAAATGATGCCTATGTCGCTGAACGGGAAGCGAAAGATGGTGATAAGAAACACCTTGAGGTACTGGAGGCAATGGCCTACCAGGTAGCGAAAGAGATCGGCGCGATGTCGACCGTGCTGAAAGGTGAAGTGGATGCGATCCTGATCACCGGCGGTATCGCCAACAGCAAGTGGTTCTGCAACCTGGTGATCGAGCGGGTCTACCGCATCGCACCGGTGCATGTCTACCCGGGGCAGGACGAGATGGGTGCCCTGGCGGAGAACGCCCTGCTGGCACTCAACGGTGAGATCGAGGTAAAAGAGTACCTGTAGATGTATCTCTTCAATCCCGATAACGATCTGGCACTGGCCAATTTCTCAGCAAACTACACACCGCCGGCAACAGCTGCAAGGATGGCCGGTGAGCTGGCATTGCTACCGGTATGGTATGGCCGTGGTGCGCCGGTGATTGCGGAAGGTGAGGTGAACCGTATCTACCTGGATCACATCTGCAATATATTACCTGTCTCATCATTGCTTATCTCTTACGCTGATATCCGGCTGCATCACCCGGAAGGGATCATTCCCTGGGGATGGAACCCCGCCCTGAGGAAGCGACTGATATCCTGCGGGGTGCAGGAGGAGCGGCTACCATCGCCGGCAGCACTTCAGATGTTGCGGGACTATTCCGGCCGTCTTCATGCAGTAAACATGCTGAGAGAGCTGCAAGCGGAGGAGCCTGCCTACTGCGGTAAGTCACACTACTTCAATTCATCGGAAGAGTTACTTGCCTACCTTTCATCCTTTCCGGGAGATAAACTGCTCAAGATGCCGCTCTCCGGCAGTGGCAAGGGATTGATACGGATCCTTGGGGCCATCACCGACAAGCAGACCGACTGGTGCCGTCGCGTGATCCGCGAGCAGGGAGGGGTGGTGGCAGAGCCGGTACTGAACAAGGTGGAGGACTTCGCAATGGAGTTCTATCTGGATCAGGGTGTCTCCCGCTTTGCCGGTTATTCGATGTTCCGCTCCGCCAAATCGGGTGCCTATATGGGGAATGAGTTGCTCTCCGACAGGCGAATAGTGGAGATGCTTTCAGCCTATATCCCTGTCGACCGGCTACATCACCTGCGTGAGACTCTTTTAGAAAAGCTTTCCACCCGTTTCCCATTCTATACCGGTTATGCAGGTGTGGATATGATGATCTGCAAGTCAGGTGAAGGCTACAGCATACAACCCTGCGTGGAGATCAATATGCGCATGAACATGGGCATGGTGGCACGTCTCTTCCATGATCAGTTTATGGAAACAGAGGGGCAGGGGCGGTACGTGATTGACTATTTCAATAAGCCGGGAAATGCCCTCTTGTTTCATCAGAAAATGCAACGGGAGTCACCACTACAGGTCGTGGGCGGAAAAGTTATTTCCGGCTACCTGTCGTTGACTCCCGTAACTGAAGATACACGCTACATCGCATATGTAGTAGTATGCCGATCAGCATGAATATAGACCATCTGAATTCACCAACAGGGTGAATCAGTCAGGACCACATACACAACTTGAGCTCACTTTACTTTAACTCTGAAAGCTTCTCGATCAGATCGGTTGTAGCTGTCTCAGAATAAACACCATAGGCATTCACCAGTAATCCTTTCATATTGTTCAAAGGTGAGGAAATGGCATAGAGTATGCTTTCGTTGTCCAGGTCAGACATCTCCTGAAAACGATAAATCTCGTCAATCTGAAATTCATCCGGATGGAGTCGTATCAAATTGTCCGTACATACAATACAGTCGCTCTCGATATTAAAGTTGGCTGTGTAGCCTTTCTTTGCCAGATCGTTGATGGCTTCTGACAGGGTGGTATAGGTTGTCATCGTTTCTGCATTTAAATTGTTACCTTTCTTATTAAACAGCCTACCATCCACTTGGTTCATCACTTCTTCATCTGTTCCGCAAAATACTTATAAAACAGGGGAATCGTTCTTATGCCGTTATAAAGCTGCTCCAGCGGGAAGTTCTCGTTGGGTGAGTGGATCGCGTCGGAGCCCAGCCCGAAGCCCATCAGCACCGACTTGATGCCGAGGATCTCCTCGAAGGTGGCGATGA
>CAZBFS010000220.1:0-3020 GCA_964491215.1 uncultured Proteiniphilum sp. | reverse complement strand
GGTTGGAGATTGACAGCATTATCCAACAGGCTAAAGACGTATCTATATTAGAGACATCTATTTTGAAAAGCATCGGGGTGTTAAATCTACTTTCCAGCAGCCTGGGGATTAAAGCTAGCGCGGAAAACGTCGTCAACATCATGGAATATGCCGAAAACGCCGGCCGTTGTGAGATTATAGAAGCAATCAAAACCTTGGTGGCTAAGGGCGCGTTAATTTACCGGGAATACGCCGGAGAATATCGCTTGTGGGAGGGGTCTGACTTCGATGTGGCCGATGCCGTCCGCGAGCAAAAAGGAAAGCTTTCCATAGCTCCCCTCAACGAACTTCTGCAGGAATATCTTCCCCAGACCCCGTTGATTGCTTCGCGGCACGCTTTCACCAGCGGTACGGTCAGGCGTTTTGAGCGCCGCTGGTTATCAGGGGATCAACTAGATAGTGAGTTAATGCCTTTCGAAGGTTATGACGGCTTAATCGTTTATACCTTCGGAACTGAGACCGATTTACTCGGGGTACCCGAAATATGTAAGGATAAGAGACCTCTTATGGTAGCCAGTCTGCCCAACCAATCTACCTTGCAGGAATTGGCCTTAGAGGTGGCAGCAGTCAGGGCGGTGTTTGTTAATAGACTGGAGTTGAACCACGACGGCGTAGCTCGAAGAGAGGTAAAGTACCGGATCAAGACTGCGGAGCAGCATTTCCGGGAATACATCCATCAGGTTTTTAGCCCGGGCGCAGAAGAGTTGCTGTGGTATAGCGATGGGAACAGAATCGATATAAAGAGCAACAAGGATCTTTCCAGCCATATATCGTACCTGTGCGACCGAACCTTTAACAAATGTCCCGTTATAGGTAATGAGATGATAAGTTATGAGAAATTGTCCAGTGCGGTGGCCAAAGCCCGACGGGAGCTTATCGAGGCCATGACTCTAAAGCCTGGGGAGGGGCAACTAGGTTTAAGTGGATTTGGGCCTGAAGTGGCTATCTATCGTTCACTGGTGGCTTCCAAAGGATTACATATTGGAGACGACCTTAATGGCTGGCATCTAAGACTGGATGATCAGGACCCACGTTTGAATTCGTTGTGGCAGGAAATCGATGATTTTATCCGCGGTTCGGGCGAAATGGGTTGTACGGTAGAGGCATTACTCGAGCATCTGCAAGCCCCTCCCTATGGAATGCGGCTTGGGCCTACGCCGATATTTGTCTGTCTCTACCTATTGGTTAAATCAGAGGAGATAGCGATTTTCAGAGAAGGATCATATCTGCCATTTCTAAGTGGGGCAGAGGTTGCTTTGCTCGTAAAGAGACCTGACCTGTATGTATTAAAACCAGCCTTGGCCGAGCAATGGGAAAGGGCAATGTTCTCGTTATACCATGAGTTATTTGCCGGAAGACAGTTGGATGATTCCAACCTGCGAAACAAACGCATGTTGGGGGTAGTTGGGCCCTTGGTAAAGTTCTACAACGATCTTCCCGATTATGCTAAGAGAACCCGCAAAATATCCCGTGAAGCCCAGCGAGTCCGCTCATCCATACAAAATGCTATAGATCCGAAACAGCTTTTATTAGAGGAAATCCCGGAGGCACTGGGAACCGCGATATCTAAAGAGAATGCTGATGAGCAAATAGTCTTTCTTGAAAAGCTTCGTTCCGCGATGAACGAAATTGAACAGTCCTATCCGCTGCTAAACGTGGACATCCAGCGGGTGTTGCTCGATGTTTTTAAAAGCACCGACATCAACCACCTAGTGGTTGAGTTAAAGGCTAGAATTAGCAACTTATACGATATATGCGAGGAAACAGAGTTGAAGGCATTGATGAAGGTGATCTTGCGGGATAGTAACGATGCTGCTGATTGGAGCCGTGGCATTGCTGGTATTGTGATGAAAAGACCAACCCAAAGCTGGGGAGATGAAGATTTCATGCCATTCTCCTTGAAGATCCGCGATTACGCCCAACGGATTGAGCAGTTGCAGATCCTGGCCGCAGCTGATGGCCTGATTGCCAAGGACAAGAAACTGATCAGCATAATGGATGCAGATGGCACTAGTAGACGATTAGTAGTTTCACTGAGTACGCAGATGGATACTGGGTTGGGCCATAAGCTCGGTGAGATAATGTCTTACCCTAAGGAGCAGATTGAAATGTTGGTAGCAGCTTTATTGGACCAACTAGGCGGAGGTGAAAGTGATGTCGGATAAGCAGGCGGGGGCAAAAGCTCCCCGACATATACTTGCACTGTCAGGGGGCAAGGACAGTGCAGCCTTGGCTGTTTACATGCGTGACAAACACCCCGAGATTGAATTGGAATACGTATTTACTGATAGTGGATGCGAGCTTCCGGAAACGTACGAATATCTCGACCGTATTAGGGCGGTTTTAAACATAGATATTACAGTTATTAAATCGGAACAGAATTTCGATTATTGGCTGAAAGTGTTTAAAGGTGTACTGCCCTCTCCTAATAACCGATGGTGTACACGGCAGCTGAAGCTGAAACCGTATGAAGAACATATAGGTAGTGACTTGACTTATAGCTACATTGCAATAAGGGCAGATGAAGAACGTGGCGGATATAGAAATACTAAAGGCAATATCAACCCGGTATACCCATTTGTAAGTGATGGCATCTGTTTGGAAGACGTCGTCGGCATCTTAAACCGCAGTGGATTAGGTCTTCCGGGATATTATAAGTGGCGGTCAAGATCAGGGTGTTTCTTCTGTTTTTATCAAACTTTAGATGAATGGTGTGGTTTGAAAAAACATCATCCCGAGCTCTTTGCAATTGCATGCCAATACGAAGAAAATCACTCAGACAGTCGTGTATATACATGGAGAGGCAAGCGCGGCGGAAAGCCGTTGTACATCCGGGATTTAAACGGAGAATCCAATAGTAAAGTAAGCCCGAAAGAAAAACCAAAAAGTGATAACAAACTTATCCATACACTTAATGTAGAAAATCTCTTTGAAAAAGGTGGGGTAGTATTGTGATTCCAAACATAGAGCCTGATGATCAA
>CAZBFS010000219.1:0-3031 GCA_964491215.1 uncultured Proteiniphilum sp. | reverse complement strand
AATTGGCACTCACCGAGTAACTGAAATCCTCACCGATATTGTCTCTCCAGGAAGCTTCCAGCTCGAAGCCTCTGTTGAGCACAGATCCTGCGTTGACAGTTGTTTCAGCAACTCCCAGTTCCGGAACCGGGTTGATGTTTACCAGCAGATCCTCGGTTCTCTTGTCATAATAATCTGCCGAAAATGCGAGCCTGCTTCTTAAAAATCTCATTTCAACACCCAGGTCGAGCTGATCAGATGTTTCCCATCTGAGGTTCGGGTTGGCCAGTCCTGAAGGCTTGGAGCCGTATGAGGGACCACTGTCCTCCACACCATACTGATACCAGGAGCTGTTGTAAGCGATGGTGGTGCTGTACCTGTAATTGTTGAGTACGTTGATGTTCCCGTTACGCCCCCATGAGGCACGGAGTCTCAGGAATGAGAAAGCATCCATGTTGAGGTTTTCGGAAAAGAACTTCTCGTTGCTGACGGTCCACCCTGCCGAGAATGAAGGGAAGTATCCCCAACGGTTGTCAGCAGGCAGTTTGGAAGAGTCGAACGCATCGGCACGGAAGTTGGCCTGAAGGGTGTAACGGTTGTCAAATGTGTAGATAAGGCGTCCGAAATAGGACATTTGAGTCGACTTGCCTGGTAGATTGCCGTAACTCTTCACCGTCTTCTCCTCTCCGTCGACCATGTTGCTCTTCACATAATCCATGTATCGGAAGTTGGGTTCATATCCTGTCAGGATATCAGGTCCCTGCGCACTGGTAGAGACGTTGTCCCAACTGTTCTCGATATATGACATACCAGCCATTGCGGTGATGTCATGCTGATCGAGGGTGATGTTGTAGTTGGCAAAATTTTCAAACTGATAATATAACCCGGTATTGGCATTTGCGGAGATGTTGTAGTCTTCCGACTTCGCCTGCGGAGTGGCATAATAGGGGGTGTTGAAGCTGTGAGAGTTGCTCTGTGACACCCTGTAACCCAAACGGGAGGTGATTACCAGTCCTTTCACCGGTTTCAGGTTCCCGTAAATCATACCACGCAGTGTGACACCTTTGTTTTCGGAGTCTACACGATCTCTTTGTAGCAGCGGGTTACCACTGTCATCCGTGATATACTTGGAGGTGGCATAGTAGAGTCCGTTATCGGGATCCCTGAGAATGATCTTGCCCTCATCATAGGCCTGCTTCATGGTCGGAGCAAACTGATCGGGACTGGAATAGTATACAGGGGTTAATGGGTCAATGGTCAGTACCGAGTTCATCAGTGAACCATACTGTGACATATGTGGCACCGAACGGGTAAACCATTTCTCAATGGAGTTGTTGGTCCCTACCTGCAACCATTTCTTAATGTTGTAGTCGGCATTGATCTGGGCCGAGAGACGTTTGTAGACATCCTTGTCTCCTTTTACGATACCATCGTTGTGGATGTAGTTGAGGGAGGTGAAGTAGTTCCCCTGGTTGTTGCCACCCTGGAAGGTAACCGTATGCTTCTGACTCCAGGAGGGAGCAAATACCGCATCAAACCAGTTTGTATCGGTATTGTCATAGTTGTTTGCCTCCAGCTGGGTATCGATGGGAAGACCTGACATCCTTTTGTAATCGATAAAATCTTCGGCCCCGAATATCTGCGGATGGCGGGCCAGACTCTGATTGGCATAACTCACATCATAGGTGATGCTGGAGGTACCCCTGGCGGATGCACCTGACTTGGTGGTCACCAGCACTACACCATTACCGGCCTGAGCGCCATAGATGGCTGCCGATGCGGCATCTTTCAGTATCTCGATCGACTCAATCATCGAGGGATCCAGGTACTGGATATTGTCCACCTGCAATCCGTCCACAATCAGAAGCGGGCCAATATTTCCTGAGTTGGAGGAATAACCGCGCACACGTATGGAGGCTCCCTGACCGGGAGCACCGGAATTGGTCAGTACCTGCACGCCGGAAGCCTTGCCCTGAAGGGCTGCTGCAGCATCAGATGTGATGATGTTTTCGAGAGCATCTGCTCTTACTGAGGAGATAGCCCCCGAAATATCACTCTTTCGCATGGTACCATAACCCACCACAATAATCTCGTCAAGATCAGTAGTAGTTTCGATCATCACCACATTGATGATGGTCTGATTGGCGACAACAACCTCCCAGCTGTCCATACCGATAAATGAAAACTGCAGAACCGACTGGGGTCCCGAAACGGCGATATTGTAGTTGCCATCAATATCGGTGATCACGCCGTGTTGCGTTCCCACTTCCAGAATGGCGACTCCCGGGATAGGTTCGCCCTGAGTGTCCGTAACATTCCCTCTCACCTGCACCTGTGCAAATGTGGCAATGCTAAGGCAAAGACCAAAAATTAAAAAAAGGACTCTTTTTTTCATAAACATGGAATTTTTAAAAAAATACATTTAAATTAACAATGAATAATTTGAAGATTTGCTATGGATATAGCATAGGTATAACTATTTCGATCTATTAAATATATAATAATCAATATGGAAACACTGGATTTGAAGTAAAGAATGGACAAACGTATGAATTATGGCATCATGCTCCTCTCATGTATAAAAATGATAAATATTCACAAATGTAACGATCTGTTAGCATGGCGGGGGGGGAAGTAATCTTGGATAATGGTGGATAATTTCGTACAGGAATGTATTATCCTCGTTAAGATATAAAAAATCCACCTGTCATGCTCTAACCTCTTTTCTTCCCGGTAGCGATTCCGGATAATAGAATCCTGATCCTCCGCTCATGAAGATTCGTCCCCCCAGGTAAATGAAAAGAATGCATATCTTTGCTTACACATATAGCATAGACAAATGTATGTTGCCAAATGAGAATTGTTGAATCACTAATCATGAATTGTATGTATCAAAATGTAACAAGAAAAGGAATCTTATTGCTGTTGTGCAGCTCTTTTCTCCTTTCACTCGGAGCACAAAATCCCATTATCAGGGATCAGTTTACCGCAGACCCAACAGCCAGGGTTTTTGAAGGTAAGATTTATCTTTATCCCTCGCATGATATTCCCA
>CAZBFS010000218.1:0-3035 GCA_964491215.1 uncultured Proteiniphilum sp. | reverse complement strand
CGCTTCTGGATGACCTTCGGACAGGAGTACCTCACCCACCTCAGGGTGATCCAGAACATCGGCATGGCACGCATCGACGAAGTGGAGTACAACGGTCAGAAGATCGTGCCCATCCAGTTCCTGAAAGCAGTGCTGCCCGACCCGGGTGAGCTGGGAGAGAACTACACCGGCCAGACATCCATCGGCTGCCGTATCCGTGGCATCAAGGATGGCAAGGAACGCACCTATTACATCTACAACAATTGCAGCCATGAAGCGGCCTACAAGGAGACAGGCGCACAGGGGGTGAGCTACACCACCGGCGTGCCGGCCACCATCGGGGGCATTATGTTTATGAAGGGGCTCTGGAAGAAACCGGGTGTCTTCAACGTGGAGGAGTTCGATCCCGACCCGTTCATGGAGCAGCTCAACCAACAGGGACTGCCCTGGCATGAGCTGTTTGATGTTGATCTGGAGGTCTGACGATATTTTTTTAAACCTTGCAATCAGATTGCAGGGTTTTTTTCTACTTTTGTTATTCACAACACATTTATTGAAAATTATCACCTATGAGTCCCAAGAGCCTGGTAAATATCGGCGATTACAGCAAAGAGGATATCCTGCGCATACTGCAAACCGCCTCCCGCTTCAAGGAGAACCCCAACCGTGATCTGCTGAAGGGAAGGGTCTGCGCCACCCTCTTCTTCGAACCCTCTACCCGTACGCGACTCAGCTTCGAGACCGCCGTCAACCGGCTGCGGGGACGCATCATCGGTTTCTCCGATGCGGCCACCAGCAGCTCCACAAAGGGTGAGTCGCTCAAAGACACCATCATGATGGTGAGCAACTATGCCGACCTGATCATCATGCGTCATCACCTTGAGGGATCGGCACGGTATGCATCTGAGATATCACCCGTACCGGTGATCAATGCGGGTGATGGTTCCAACCAGCATCCCACACAGACCATGCTCGATCTGTTCACCATCTACGAGACACAGGGCACCCTTGAGAACCTGACCATCACCGTGGTGGGCGACCTCAAATACGGTCGTGCAGTACACTCCCTCATCCAGGGGCTCTCGCATTTCAACCCCTCCTTCCACTTTGTGGCACCGGAGGAGCTGGCCATTCCTGACAAGTACAAGGCTTTCTGCGACAACCATGGAATACCCTACCGGGAGTATACCGACTTCTCTCCCGAGGCAATCAACGGCTCCGACATCCTCTATATGACGCGCGTACAGAAGGAGCGCTTTACCGACTTGATGGAGTATGAAAAGGTGAAGAATGTCTACGTGCTGCATAACCACATGCTCAGCGACTCCAGGGAGACACTGAAGGTGCTCCACCCTCTCCCCCGGGTGAAGGAGATCAATCAGGATGTGGATGACAATCCCAAGGCTTATTACTTCCAACAGGCGAAGAACGGCATGTACGTACGCCAGGCGGTGATCTGTGACCTGCTGGGCATTGAGGTTCGATAACACTATAAAAGAGAAATGATTATGAGAAAAGAATTGCAGGTGGCCGCCCTGGAGAACGGCACAGCTATTGATCATATCCCCACCGCCGCGGTCTTCAAAGTGGTATCACTGCTACAGCTGCAGAAGCTGAGCAACCGCATTACCATCGGCAACAACCTCAAAAGCGCCAAGATGGGCAGCAAGGGAATCATCAAGGTGTCCAACAAGTTCTTCCGCGAGGATGAGATCAACCGCATCGCCCTGGTGGCACCCAACGTGAACCTGAACATCATCCGCAACTTCGAGGTGGTAGAAAAGAAGAAGGTGGTGCTGCCCGACGAGATCGTCGAGATCGTCCGCTGCAACAATCCCAAATGTATCACCAACAACGAGCCGATGAAAACACGCTTTCACGTGATCGACAAGGAGATGGTGGAGCTGCAGTGTCACTACTGTGAACTCAAGATCCGAAAAGAGGAGATTAAATTGATTTAAGTTGATTCGTTCATGGTTCGAAGTTCAAGGTTCGAAGTTCAATGTTTGAAAATCAAAACTAACCGCTAACAGCTAATTAATATGAAACAAGACTGGAAACCGGGGACGATGATTTATCCGCTGCCGGCAGCACTGATCAGCTGTGGCAGCAACCTCGATGAATATAACATCATCACCGTGAGCTGGGTGGGCACCATCTGCTCCGATCCTCCCATGTGCTACATCTCCGTGAGGCCTTCACGCCACTCCTATGAGATCATCAAACGCACCGGCGAGTATGTGATCAACCTCACCACAGAAGCACTGGCACGGGCCACCGACTGGTGTGGTGTTCGCTCTGGAAAGGATTACAACAAGTTCGAAGAGATGAAGCTGACGGCAGGCAAGGCCTCCCTGGTAGGAGCGCCACTGATAGAGGAGAGTCCGGTATGCATCGAGTGCCGCGTCAAAGAGATCATCCCGCTCGGTTCACACGACATGTTCATCTCGGAGGTTATAAACGTGAAAGCCGACGAACAGTTCCTCAATCCCGAGATCGCCCGCTTCGACATGCAGCAGGCCGGGTTGCTGGCCTACTCCCACGGTCATTACTACGGGTTGGGAAAAAAGATCGGCAAGTTTGGCTGGAGCGTAGAGAAAAAGAAAAAGAAAAAGAAGCAACAATAACAGAATATTTCCACAATCATATTCATAAACAAACAGATGCATCATGCCTGTCAATTTACCCGATAAACTGCCTGCAGTTGAGATACTGAAAAAAGAGAACATCTTCGTGATGGATGACCTGCGTGCTGCCACCCAGGATATCCGTCCGTTGAAAATATTAATACTGAACCTTATGCCGCTCAAGATCACCACCGAGACCGATCTGATACGGCTGCTCTCCAACTCACCCCTGCAGGTGGAGATTGAGTTCCTGGGGCTCTCATCCCACACCCCGAAGAACACCCCCATCGAACATCTGATGTCGTTCTATACCACCTTTGCAAAGGTGAAAAACCGCTACTACGACGGCATGATCATCACCGGTGCACCGGTAGAGATGCTTCCCTTCCGGGAGGTGACCTATTGGGAGGAGATCACGCATATCTTTGA
>CAZBFS010000217.1:0-3037 GCA_964491215.1 uncultured Proteiniphilum sp. | reverse complement strand
GGTGTAGCTCCGCGAAATGTTGATAGTCCCGTTCTCCAGGTTCACGGCATCCCAGGACAGGGCCAGGATTTCACCAAGGCGTGCCCCGGTGTGGTAGGCTATCACCGCCGGTATCCAGGCATAGGAACCTTGGCAGGCGTTCAGGACGGTATCGGCCTGCTCCGGCGTTAGGATCTGGATTTCCCTGCGCTCAACCCTCGGGAGGTGGACATCCTCTGCGGGGTTTGCGCCGAGCATCTTCCACCGGACGGCCTGCTTCAGGGCCTGCTTAAGAAGCAGGATGCAGTCGGTGACGGTCTTGGGCGAAAGCCCACGGGTCTGTCTTGAACCGTGAAAGCCCTCCCTAAGCTCCCGGTCAACGAACTCCTGAACCTGCAGCGGCGTCAGCTTCTGAAGCGCAACCTCGCCCAGGGCCGGAATGATGTGTCGGTCCAGGAAGTTCCGATAACGGACCGCCGTTGTCGGCGATAGCCCCTGGCTATGACTTGTAAACCACCGCCTGAGCTATGCGGCCAGGGTGATGTCGTTAGGCTCCACGTACCGCCCCTGGTCCACCTTGGGTCTGAAGCTCCCTCAACTTGGCCTCGGCCTCCTTCTTCGTGCCCTTTACGGTACAGCGCCGCAGGATTGGGTACCCTCTCTCGTCGTAGCCGACCACGTAGCGAAGCCGGTAGCTTACCCCTCGTTTACCCTCATACCTTTCTATGCTTCCTTGCGCCATTTCTCTTACCTCCTTCGACGTCTGACTGCCAGCCGTGCTTGTGGACGATGCCCACTCTCACGGCCCGGCCAGAACAGCAGTATCCGGTTCCCTCGTACTCGCTTCCCTCATTCCAGACCATGTCGAGGCTCAGCGCGTCAATGGCCGCATGAACTTCGGCTATGGTCGCGTGCTCGCTGTGCTTTTCCCCGTCAAACCACAGTTCCCACGGCCTGGGGTCGTCAAGTCCCCTTAAATCGGTCATTACTCATTATCTCCTTGCCATAGTGTCATCCCGGACAGAATCCCGGTTAACTCGGCCTGCAGTCCGTCCCGGCGGTCGTTGTAGATCATCACCGTGTCAACCTTGGAGTGCCGGGACAGCTTCTGCACCTTTACCACATCGCCGCCTGTGGCCTCCAGAGCCGCTGTTATGCTGGAGCGCCGGATGCGGTGGGGGCTCATCGGCTTGGGGATTCCGGCCTCCCGGCAGGCCTGGGTCACTATGGCCCGGATGGTCTCACCGGTGAGCCGGTGGCCCGGTGCCGGTTGTTGGTGGCGATGAACAGGGGGTCCTGAGGCTCCGCCTCACCGCGTACCTCCAGCCACTCGGTAATCGCGCAGGCCGCCCGCTCGCTTAAGTGGACATGCTCCCGCTGGGTCCCGCGTCCCTTGCCCAGGATGGCCAGGGTGCGGGCCTGCGGGTCAAAGTCACCCACGTTCAGCTTGACCACCTCACCCCGCCGCAGGGCGTTCTTCCACAACAGGAGCAGGATGGCATAGTCCCGCCTGCCCCTGACCGTCCCGCGCTTAGGAATTGTCAGGACCTGCCGCATCTGCTCAGGTGTCAGCCCCGTCATGTTCCGGTGCGGCCTGACCCTTTCCCTGGTGATATCGGCCAGACCGTACTTACACCGGCTTATACGCTGGGCGAAGTTGACCAGGGCCTTTACCGCCGACAGCCTGCCGTTTACTGTCCACTCGGCAAGCCCACGCTCCAGAAGCAGGGCCTTGTAGTTTAGGACCATCTCCAGGGCCTCGGATCGGGGCATCTGCAGAAAGGCCTCCACGGTCTCCTCCGTGGGAGGGCCGCCGGTCATGTCCCGGAAGAAGTACACCAGGTGCTTCCGGTAGGTCTCCTACGTGGCCTGGCTCCGCCTGCACTGAAGCATAAGGGTGAGGGTATCCCTGTTGTTACCGTTTACCGTCATTGTCTTTTACTTCCCTGGATTTTGTGCTTGTCATCTTACTCCAAGCCCTGTCTGCGTGTAAATCAGCGTTTCTGAAATGACGGTATGAACGGCAGAAGATATCTGAAATGTAGGTGGCTTTAAGGAAGGAAATGGAGAACAGTAGTAGAAACAGTAAGTGGATAACTGAGGAGGCGAGAATTGTGAAGCGTGACATGAATTTGGTGATAAAGATTCTTGAGTACTTGGAGGCTCGAGACGAAATATCCGTAATTAAAGAAATTGAGATCCCCGATTACGATAGGAGGTTTGTGGCGTACCATGTTCGCCGGATGTATGAAGGAGGGCTTCTTGATGCCGAGGCTTTAACCTCAAAATCAACTGAGACCCGGTTAATTGATGTTTGGCCCTTTGGCCTTACATGGCAAGGGCATGAGTTTCTGGATGCTATGAGGGGTAAGGGCGTTGCGGCCAAAGTTCGTCAAAAGCTTGGTGATTCACTTAGTCAGGTACCATTTACCTTGATTAAGGAATTAGCTCTGTCATTTTTCCGTCAGGAGTTAGGGTTATAACATGGAGGTGCCCCTATGAAGTTTTATAAGGCTATTATTCTTCTGTTAGGATTTGCGCTAATAGTATCTCGAAGCTTTTTCAGTTCAATAGTTACAATTGATGCTATGGTAATTATTATATATTTTCTGCTATGTTTACCCATTGCAGCAAGATATCTAATTAAGGCTAAAATTTTTGGAGCAGAGTTTCAGTTCAAGGAAAAGATAGAAGAAACAAGGGAATATGTGAAAAAATCAAGGGAGGTCGCTAGCGTATCAATAGTTCATTAGGGTTGTTTGATTTATCCCAAGCAAAGGAAATGCTAAAAAGTGATCCTGTATTGGCATTGGCGAGCTTAAGAATTGAAATTGAAAATAAGTTAAGAGATGCTTATGCCGTTGCTTACCATGATAAGGATATAAACTTAACTTTATTTAGCATTGTTACTCAGTTAAAGGACAAAGGCTGGCTATATCAGGAGGATGTTGAAGCATTAAGTCGAATTATCTATATGTGTGATAAAGCAGTGCATGGCCATAAAATATCTCTGTCAGATGCACGAAATATCATCAACCTTGCAGATGATTTGAATCAT
>CAZBFS010000216.1:0-3040 GCA_964491215.1 uncultured Proteiniphilum sp. | reverse complement strand
TTGAACATGCTCTGGGCCTACAATCTGACAACGATGGTGAAGTACATATTCTTTATCCTGAAGAATACATTTCAAACAATTCACTTTCGAACGGACTGACCATAATAGGTGGTTGGTACAAGAGAGATCTGATGTACAGATTTTTTCACGCACATGTCACATCGAAGATTCTGATAATGCTTTACGACGTGGAAGAAAGATGGCACTCGGCATTCAGGCAATGGGAAACAAGTCGTGAAAGCGAATACATCGCTCACAACGCTGCCGTTTTCAGGGCAATCGGTGTAGACCACATTCCCCTTGATGATCGTTTTGTCCAAGAAGAAGACATTTACGCGGCAACTGATGAACTCGCAACAATTGAACTGAATCTGGCCAGGGGCAAGTATGGGGCGTATCGGACGGCAGGTTCAAGGGATGTCCTTAATGTCGTTCCGGTGGATTACGTCGGTGGCCTTAGAACATTATTCAGAACCGGAAGCAAGGCCGTGGTCGTAACCAGTATGATACAGGGAACGGGCGAGGAAATCATGGAGATTGCGCCGGGGGATCTGCGTCCAGGAGATTTCGTTGTTGAGAGATCTTCTTCCAGGGATATCATCAGGGAAATTGCCGACCGCATTCTGATAAACAATGGATATGACAATGTTCGTAATGAAGCGGGCATGTGGAAAGAGTCTCTTAAAATTTTGGACCGGTTATCCGGGAGAGAAGTTGTATACGAGAATCTGAAGGCGGTCGGATGTACTAGGCAACAGGCTACGATCCGGACTTGGCTTGAAGATGAAAACATGATCAGTCCCCAGGATCCGAGGGATATCCTCCATATCGCCCAAGCTGCGGGGGATCCTGTGCTTCGTGAGAAATTTGAGCAAGTGGCAGAAGCTGGCAAACTTGTAAAACAAGCTCATGTTGAGGCCGGCTTCTACTTGTCCAAACAGCTAAAACATGTACTATCCGGAAAGCTTTCATCAGTCGACTTCGGTTATGCACATGATATTTGGCAACCAATAGATCTTAACATCGAGGAAATAGGTGACGTGATAATCCTCAAAGTCATTGATGTCGGCCCCGTCATTGAGGTTGACAGTGGTTTAACAAA
Source organism: uncultured Proteiniphilum sp. (assembly GCA_964491215.1). GTDB lineage: Bacteria > Bacteroidota > Bacteroidia > Bacteroidales > Dysgonomonadaceae > Proteiniphilum. Next base: position 1,938 of record CAZBFS010000216.1, on the reverse strand, counting down.
TAGACTTCTTTCTTCCGACAGGGATGATTTATATGGGGCATTTTGAAGATGGCACAGATGGTACCTTCAGTCATATCGCCTCACGTCAGGAGTAACGCCGAACGAAGAGTGTTCGACTGGTTCCGGAACTCCAAAGGGACTGAAAATTGGATTGTCCTTCATTCCCTCGGAATTGCCACCCATAATAAAACTATCTATGGAGAGATTGATTTCCTTGTCCTGGCACCGGGGAAAGGAATGTTTGCCATTGAAGTCAAAGGAGGACGTGTAGGGCGAAAAGACGGCGTATGGTATTTTACCGATCGGTACGGGAATGTCGGGACCAAGCGTCGAGGCCCGTTCGAACAGGCTGTGGACGCTGCTTACAGCGTCATGGAAGCCATCCGGTCAAGGCTCTCTAAGGAATATGGCTACCTGAATGGCCTTCTCTTCGGTACGGGAGTCATCTTTCCGGATATTGAATATCAGGTGGAAGGGATTGATCATGAGCAATGGCAGGTACACGACCTGCGCAACGGAAATGATGTAACTGGGTTCATCAGCCACCTTAGTCGCAATACCGCGGAAAAAATCAAGGCCAAATTCGGCAGAGAGATCACTTTTCAAAGCTTTCTTGGAGTTAAGGAAGTCCGGTACCTCGCGGGGATCCTGCGCGGCGACTTTGACAGGCCTATTCCTTTGCAAGCTCATATCAGATCAACCGAGGAGCAACGTATCATCCTTACAGAAGAACAGTACAGATTGGTCGATCAGTTGGAGGACAATCCCCGATGCCTGATACAGGGGGGTGCCGGTACGGGAAAAACACTTATTGCTGTTCAGGAAGCCGCAAAGTCTGTTGCCAATGGGAAAAAAACCGCACTGATCTGTTTCAATAAGAATCTTGGACAATGGCTCGATGAGAACTTTCCCGACCCATCCGTCAGGCCGGATTTCATCGGCACATTCCACTCTTTAATGCTCGATTTACTAAAACAAAGTGGATCAATCCCACGGATCCCACCCCATGAGGCAGAGAAACGGAGATATTTCGAGGAAATACTTCCCCAGCTCGTTTTGGATTCTCTCCAAAACAAACCCGGCCAATATGAACTCCTCGTTTTAGACGAAGCACAGGATCTGGTAAACGAATCATATCTCGAGGTATTTGATGCAATTCTTGCCGGTGGGCTCAATAGGGGGAGATGGCGCATGTTCGGAGATTTCTCGATGCAGGCCATTTTTTCACACTCCATGAAAGCTGAGGATATGTTTGCCTTGCTGGAGCAGACAACTTCCTACATTAACTTCAAACTTACCGTCAATTGCAGGAATCCCAAACCAGTCTGCGATGAAATCAAGATGGTCACCGGCTTTAGCCCGATCCATGAAACCGCACTTAAAATTGGAGGACCTCCTGTCAGTTACTTTACCTACAAAGACGAGGAGAGTGGTGCAAAGACTCTACAGGTAGAGCTTGGTCGACTGATCAACGAAGGAATTGATCCTAGACAGATTACACTGCTTTCATTGAGGAAACGCGAAAATTCTATGGTGCGTTTGGTAAAAAATCTTGTTATTGAAGACTATTCCCCGTCCGGTAATGAAAGAATCAGCTTCAGTACTATTCAGGGATTTAAGGGTTTGGAGAATCAGGTCATCATGATCACAGATGTCATGGCTTTTCGGGACGACCAGTTGCTGTATGTTGCTTACAGCAGGACGGTCACGGCCCTTTATATTTTTATCAGCGAAAGCGCGGGAAAAGAATATCGTGAACTTCAAATAAGGGGGTTTCAGGAATGAAAGATACGAGACGCACGCAGATTATCGATATCGTCAAAAGAGAGCTCATCGGACCTGATCCATTGGACCTGCCGGGATACACGCAGGAAAACGGTGAGGAAATACTGACCCGGGACCCCCCCTCCATCCGCTACCTTGCAGGGGTGTTATTTC
>CAZBFS010000215.1:0-3042 GCA_964491215.1 uncultured Proteiniphilum sp. | reverse complement strand
TGTTGTATAGATATTTCATAATCTGTCTTTGTTTGTTAGTGAATAATTAAAATCCTATCTCCACACCAATAGTGATTCCTCTGTTGTAGTATGTAGAGGTACCAAGGTCTAGGTCGAGGAAATCGACCGACGAGTAGAGGGTCCCGGGATTACGTAGCTGGGTGAACAGCTTCAGGTTGTTGATGCCAAGAGGCTTGCATATGCTCTCAGGCAGATAGTAACCAAGTGAGATGTTTCTGAATTTGATGAAAGAGGCTTTCTTGAAACCTATCAGACTTGAATAGGCGTCACCACCCACACCCGGTGTGCCGGTGTAAACCGGTTTCTGCCATTCGGCACCGGTATTATCGGGAGTCCAGTAATCGATCATCCGCTGGTTGGGGATACCGTTCTGTACTTCGCCACCCGTTGATACCAGGTAATTCATGCGTCCATACAACTCAATATTCAACTCCAGTCCCTTGTAGTTGAAGCTGTTACTCCAGCCTGCCGTGATGCGGGGATTACGGTTGCCCAATACCACGCGATCATCACTGTCAATCACATAGTCACCATTCTGGTCTACCGGTCTCACACTACCCGGGGTGAAGTTTTCTCCCTTTTCGTTGAATTTGGCCATCTCTGCTTCTTCACCGGCCTGCCAGAGTCCTGCATTCTCGTAACCGTAAAACACACTGATCGATTCACCAATGAACCAGGAGTTGTCGACCATGTCGTTCTTACCGTTAGCCAACTCCACAATTTCATCTTTCTGCCACGCAAAGTTGAGTGATGAGTTCCAGCTGAAATCACGGGTTTGTACCGGGATGAAATTTAACCCGACGTCAATACCCCGGTTCTTGGTTCTTCCCACATTGGCCAATGTACTGTTGTAACCGGTAAGAGTAGGAATGGTCATCTGCATCAGCAGATCTTTCGTGTTGGACTTGTAAAGGTCAATTGTGCCATTAATACGACCTCTGAGGAAGGTGAAGTCGACACCCATGTTCCACTGTGTGGTTTTCTCCCATTCAAGGGCTGGATTGGCCATCAGTGTGGTGCCGGAGAAGTAGTAGGGTTCGTTCGTTCCATAGGCCAGTACGTTGCCTACACCGCCAAACGGAACATAGAAGGAGCGGATGCTGCCCAGTGTTTCATATGCTCCGATGGCTGAGTTGCCGGTTGTTCCCATACCCAAGCGTAACTTGAGTTGATCCAGCCATGAGAGGTCCTGCATGAATTGTTCCTGATCCAGGCGCCATCCCAATGCGGCACTGGGGAAAAAGGCCCACTTATGTCCTTCGGAAAGAACAGATGAACCGTCGTAACGACCCGATACAGTGAGCAGATAACGATCCATGTATGAGTAATTCAAACGTCCCATATAGGAGGCCAACTGTGTTTGTGTTAAGCCGGTACCCATCGAAGCTTTGGCATCTGTGCTGGTGATATCCACCGCACCCATGTTGTTCCACTTGTAGCTTTCTTTCGGAACATTCTGTTCACTCATGCTTGCATTCTCCGCATCATATCTGGATGCGGATTGTAGTAGGGTCACATCAAACTTGTGTGCATCAAGTGATTTGCGGTAGGTCAGAATATTGTCGAGTACCCAGGAGAACCTGCGGTCGTAGTTCCAGGATGCATAACTGGTGCCACCCTGACGTACAGCAGAGCTTTTGTCAATGTAGATACCCCTGCGGTAGTACCTGAAATCAGGTCCGAAGTTGGTTTTAAAGCTCAATCCTTCCAGGGAGTTCCATATGCCACCAAAATCGAAATTGGTGTAAAAGCTACCCAATGCACGAAGGGTCTGTCTCTTCTCATCCGATTTATTCCACTCATCAATCACGGTATAGACACCGTTCAGGTTACCGGGGGTGAGAATGATCTCACCGTTCGCATCATAAGGCTGTGCCACATTGAAAATCTGCTTGGCTGCCGCATAGATCTCGGTAGGTCCTGAGCTGGTTGACTGGCCCGTGCGGGAAAAGCCATAGCTCTGGTTGCTCCATGAAGCATTGATTGATCCTCCCATGGTAAACCATTTGGTTGGATTAATATCAGTAGACATGGTGGCATTGTACCGATCGTAGGATTGACCGATCTGAGTACCTTCCTGTTTGAGGTAACCCAAAGAGAAGAATGACTTGATCTGTTCGGTACCCCCTCCGGCACTGATGGTGTGTTCCTGCGTGATACCGGTTTGCGTTACCAGATCGGTCCAGTCGGTGTTGATCACTTTCGATCCGTCCCAACTACTACCTGACCATCCACGCATCACATTGTTAAATGAGGTCTCATCCAATGCACTAAAGAAGGTCTCATCCTGTGTTTTGGAAGGCTGATTACCAGGCGAGAACTCGGTCGGGTTAGCGTTGTGATGGGCCCATCTGCGCCAGGTAATATAATCATTGGCACTCATGGCCGGAGCAAGATCGTGAATGTTCTCAAAAGTGAATGTGCCTGAATAATTCAGTTGCAGTGAACCTGCTTTTCCCCGTTTGGTGGTCACAAGTATTACACCATTGGCACCGCGTGATCCGTAGATGGCCGTTGAAGATGCATCTTTCAGCACGTTGATGCTCTCGATATCGCGCGGGTTGATGCTTTCGATGCCACCGGAACTCAACACAACACCATCAACCACGTAGAGTGGTGCATTGGTTGCATTCAGAGAACGGTTCCCGCGGATGCGCACGGATCCCAGTTCACCGGGCCGCTGTGAAGAGGTGATATCGACACCGGCAACTTTTCCCTGAAGAGCTTCAAAGGCATTGGCGACCGGTTTGGAAGAGAGCTCTTCGGCTGAGACAACAGCCACGGCTCCGGTAACGTCACTTTTTCGCATGGTGCCGTATCCGACGACCACAACTTCATCAAGAAGTTCTGAATCTTCCTGCATTACAATATTGATCACTGTCCTGCCGTTAACCGGTACTACCTGTGAGTTCATTCCCACGTATGATACTTCCAGTACTGCATTGGATGGAATAGCAGAAATCATGTAAATGATTATCCGCAGTTATTCCTAAAGAATTTAGCGGGAAAAAGTTATAAATA
>CAZBFS010000214.1:0-3054 GCA_964491215.1 uncultured Proteiniphilum sp. | reverse complement strand
ACTCCTGCCGCACAGTTTCGATGCGGGCTATTTTCCGCACCGCCCAGTTGGCCTGATCCAGGTTGGTGATGCGAAACGGTTGATTAATATTTCCCTCCTGGTGATAACGTCTGTTGTCGTTATCCTCGTCCAAAAACTCCACCATACGTTCCTCTAATTCCATCAATCCCCACGCTGTCATTACCATCATCCTCCCTATAATCATCTGCCCTTTGCTCCCGTTCCGCTTTTATGGCCTGGTAGATTGGCTCCGCCAGCAGCCGGGTCAGCGGTTCAGGGCTAAGGTATTGCCCCGGTTTAAGGTTGCTGGTGATATTCAAGCAATCACCGCCCTGCTAACCCAAATCGCTATCATCGAAGAAATAAGTCCAAGGTATGTTTAATTTTTCCGCTAATTCGCGGGCTAATGCTACGGATATGCCACGTTTGCCCTTTTCCAGTTGACAATAGTAGGTGCGATCAATTTCCAGCTCTTCGGCAAACTCTCTTTGGGTTCTAGTCCCCCGCAATTCCCGCAACCAGGTTCTCTGATTCACCCTGCAACCCCCTTTTGTATAAGTGGCTATCTGCCATGTTAATAATAATGATAGTGGCCTCTAGCCAACTTGTCAAGCAAAAAATAACCCTTTACAAGTTGCTTTGTGCCACTTAAAATAGATACATGATAGGGGTGATTTAATTGACTATAGGAGAGCGGTTGCTTGAACTGAGAAAAAAACATGGTCTCAACCAGGCGGAGCTTGCAGGTGAACTAGGTGTTGACCGTACGACGTATGCTCATTGGGAACTGGATAGACGCCGCCCCGAGTTAAATTCATTAATTCAAATGGCCGATTTTTATGATATTTCTCTCGATTATCTGGTGGGTCGTAAAGGAGTTACCGCAGCCGCCAGCCGGACTGATGATCCCATATCTGACCTACCCCCGGAGGCCCGGAAAAGTGTGGAGGACTTTATTGAATTCGTCCGCAAGCGAAACGAGGAGAATAAGAAATAAAATATATGCCGATAAAGTCAAAACCCTGCCTCCGGGCAGGGTTGCTGTTTCTTATAGTGGTTCGACATATTAATGATTATTTCGCAGGTGGGGAAGTATGAAGGAAAAGCTGTTAGGTCTGGTAGAGGAAGAAGGTATTTATTTAATACATTGGGATTTTACCCCTCCGGTTAACGGGTTCTATTATCAGGAGGCAGGTTCAATGCCAGCTATAGGTATTGCCAACCACATCAAGGATAATACGCCCTTATATACTTGCGTCCTGGCCGAGGAACTAGGCCATTATTATACCAGCACCGGTGCACATCTACCTGTAGCACGTTTCAGCTATACGCAAAGGCTAGGTATTAGCCGGACTGAATACATAGCCCAAAAATGGGCAGCCTTAAAGCTCATGCCTGCAGAGAAGGTTCGCCAGGCCCTGGCCGCCGGCATCAGGGAAGTCTGGGAACTGGCCGAGGAGTTTGGGGTAACTGAGGATTTGGTGCGGTTTAGGATGAGGATGGAGGATTATCTGTAACTACTTTAAATATAGGAGGTATTAGTTATGAAAGCTGTAGTTTACGTCCGCTTTTCTACCGACCGGCAGCGGGAGGAAAGCATCACTGCCCAACTGCGGGCTATCCATGATTATGCTATGAAAAACAATATCCATGTAGTGAGGGAATACCTGGACGAGGGTAAAAATGCTACCAGCGAAGACCGTCCCGCTTTCCAGCAGATGATTAGCGACCTAGAGGAGACTCGCCCTAACATTGTGCTGGTGCATAAGCTCGATCGCTTTGCCCGCACTTACTCTGACTCAGCCTTTTACCGCCGGGAAATTCAAAAGGCTGGAGCCAGGCTGGTGGCAATCGACCAATCACCGGACTATTAAGAGGAAGGAGACTTACCTGTAAACATGGGGAGGTTCTAACATGAAAGCTGTAGCCTACGCCCGCTTCTCCACCGATAGGCAGCGGGAGGAAAGCATCACTGCCCAACTGCGGGCTATCCATGATTACGCTATGAAAAATAATATCCATGTAGTGCGTGAATACCTGGACGAGGGTAAAAGTGCTACCAGTGACGACCGACCTGCCTTCCAGCAGATGATTGGCGACCTTGAAGAGACTCGCCCTAACCTTGTGCTGGTGCATAAGCTCGATCGCTTTGCCCGTGACCGCTTTGACTCCGCCTTTTACCGCCGGGAGATTCAAAAGGCGGGAGCCAGGCTGGTGGCCGTCGACCAACCCCTGGACGATTCCCCCGAATCGGCATTTCTGGAGGGTATACTGGAAGCCCAGGCTGAATTCTACAGCCGCAACCTGGCACGGGAGGTTATGAAAGGAATGAAAGAGAACGCATTTAAAGCCAAATTTAACGGAGGGAGAACTCCCCTGGGATATGATATTGATCAGGAAGGATATTATGTTATAAACGAGGACGAGGCCGCCACCATTCGCCTTATTTTCCAGATGAAACTGGCGGGTAAAAGTCTTAACTCCATAGTAGACGAGCTCAATAAGCAGGGTCGGCGAACTAAAGCCGGTAAACCCTTCGGTAAAAATTCCATTGATGCTATCCTGCGCAATGAACGCTACAGCGGTACCTACGTTTTCAACGAAACCCCTAAGAAGGTGGCCGGCAGACGCAATAACCGGGTCAAGAACCCCGAGGACAAAATTATCCGGATTGAAGGTGCCATTCCCGCTATCGTAAGCCGGGAAGATTGGATGGCAGTGAAAGCGATGATGGAGGCACGGAAGACCGGGCCACGGGAGAAGGGGAACACTATCTATATTCTTACCGGCATTCTTAAATGCGGACAATGCGGTTCAGCAATGGTAGGTAAAAGCTCCACCAAGAAATCCAATGGTGAAACTCGCCATTACCATTATTATGAATGTAGTCGTTACCTTCGTCACAAGGATTGTACTAATACCCGGCGTTACCCAAAAGAGAAAGTGGAACATGCCATCCTGGCTAAGATTGAGGAAAAAGTATTACGACCCGAAGACCGGGTATTGTTTGTAAATAATATATGGCAGGAAATATGTAAGATTAATATGAACCGA
>CAZBFS010000213.1:0-3060 GCA_964491215.1 uncultured Proteiniphilum sp. | reverse complement strand
GGCGGAGATGCCGAGGTTGGCGGAAACGCTCAATCTGACATTTCAGGAGCACCACGATCTGATCGGCGTATTTGAAAAGTATCGCCGGGTCTCGGGAGAAGCCCTGGGCCGCGAGCTGGACAGGCTGATCCTCGACCTCAAAACAGGCAACCAGGAGCAGGCGCTCAAGGAAATGGACGCAAGACTGTGCCTGCCTTCTTTCTCGGCGCTGTGCGCCATCCTCTGCGGGGTGCACAAGGGCGTCGACCAACATACCAGCCTGCTGATATTCGAACAGGATCTGCGCGCTGCCGAACGTGAACGCCTGCGCCGGGAGATGGACAACGGCCCGAAGCGCATCAAGACCGCCAGCTTCATCCTCACATTCCTGATGATCGCCCTTTTCATGATTCCCATCGTCCTGCTCATCCTTCGTAACCTGACAGCCGTTGGGCTGTAACCCCGGTGGAATGCCCCATAAGGGGCTTTTCATATACCCAAAATCCATATTCATAAGGAGGAACCCCCATGAAAACCATCACCAACCGCATCCGCAGCACCTTCCGCAACCTCGCCCGTGACCGCCGCGGCGACGGCTTCCTCGATCTGGCGTGTGCGCCCGTAAGGGCATAGAAACCGTAAGGTTTCTGTGTTCGCGGGCTGTAGGGAAATCTGCTTTAGCAAAGCAGTAACTTAAAATATCACGAGCGCAAGCTCAAGTTATCATCAACCAATTTATCCGAAGGGGAAACCTGACGGGGAGTGTAGCATATTGGTAAATCCGCAAGTCAGCTTAACTATCAAGGCTGCGACTTAAGCGGTGAGATGAAATGTCAGATATGAGGATAAAGGCTGGATTGCTTGATTGACAGTCCGAGGCGTCATAGTCGAGATAGTAACGCAGGCTAGTTGAAGCGTCACTCGGTACAGGAGTCATACACATTGCGAGTATGACAGTCCGCGATATTTGTACCGGCCAACCGTGATAAGCGGAAAAGGGCGAACGTCATATCCGACAATCTGACACGCTGGTTTCCTACAGCCTAAACGGGGATTGCCTAACCCGAAACGCCGGTAACGGCTATGCGTAATGCCGAAAGGGGATAAATCTCAAGGGTAAAAACGAGAGAGATGACGCTGAATATCCGGTATGGCAACGGAGCCTCCATAGTAGTCCGGGGACGGTAAAGCCGTCCACATGGCGAAGGGAGGCAGTCTGTCTATTAATATTTCGAATGGAAAGGTGCGTGAGGCATTGAGAAATCCAGACCAAGTATTAAACAATTTAAGAGCGAAAGCATGCGACGAAAGCTATCTGTACAAACGCCTGTATCGTAATCTGTACAACGCGGAGCTGTTCCTGTTGGCGTATCAGAATATCCAAGCCAAAGAAGGAAATATGACTGCGGGGACGGATGGGAAGACCATCGATGGTATGGGCATGGGTAGAATCAGCGGTCTGATCGACAGGTTGAAAGACCACAGCTATCAGCCGTTTCCTGCACGCAGAAAGTACATTGAGAAAAAGAACGGGAAACTGCGCCCGTTGGGCATCCCGTCCTTTGAGGACAAGCTGGTGCAGGAAGCCGTGAGAATGATTTTAGAGAGCATCTATGAGCCGATGTTTTCTGAGCTGTCACACGGTTTTCGCCCGAAACGCAGCTGTCATACGGCATTGCTGCATCTGCAACGCACATTCACGGGAACCAAATGGTTCATCGAAGGAGACATCAAAGGATTCTTCGATAATATCGACCATCAGGTGCTGGTCAGCATTTTGCGTAAGAGAATTAAGGATGAGTATTTCATATCGCTCATCTGGAAGTTTCTGAAGGCAGGATACGTGGAAGACTGGACGTTCTACAAGACCTATTCCGGTACGCCCCAGGGCTCGATTATCAGTCCGATACTGTCAAATATCTATTTAAACGAGTTCGACAGGTATATGGAACGGTATATCCAGAGCTTTAAGAGCGGAAAGAAACGGACTAAAAACGAGGAATACGCAAGTCTGGAACACAAGCTGAAATACCTGCGCTACGAGAAGGGTTCACCGGAAAAGTGGAGTGGATACAGCGACAGAGAAAAAGTGGCTGTTGTGGAGGGCATAGACCGGGTTCGTGCGCAAATGCTTAGCACCGATTACTCCGACCCGCAGGACAGCGGCTATAAGCGGCTGTTCTACATTCGCTATGCGGATGATTGGTTATGCGGAGTAATCGGCAGCAAGGCGGATGCGGAAGCGATTAAAGCGGATGTCAGGGACTATCTGAGGGATACGCTCAAATTGGAGCTGTCGGATGAAAAAACCCTGATTACCAATGCGAGGGATTTTGCGCGATTTTTGAGCTACGACGTGTGTGCCGCCAATGATGAAAAACTCAGAAGGGACAAAAACGGCCATACACGGCGTACGTGCAACAGAAAGATCAAGCTATACGTTCCCCGCGAAAAGTGGCAGAACAAGCTCATAGAGTACAAAGCGCTCAAGATCGAGTATCATGATGGCAATGAGGTTTTTAAGCCTGTTCACAGAACCTATCTCATCAGTAACGATGACCTTGAAATCCTTAAACAATACAATGCTGAAATTCGCGGAATGTACAATTATTACAGGATTGCCAACAATGCAAGCGTCCTTGGACATTTCAATTATGTGATGAAGTTCAGCATGTTCAAAACCTTTGGAGCCAAGCACAAGTTGAACATCGGAAAAGTCAGAAATAAGTACGGCCACAAAAAGTTTGGTGTGAAATATTACACCAAAACCGGCCCGAAAATTATGTACTTTTACGATGATGGCTTCAAGCGGCAGACGGCGGGTATTGCGCAACCGAAAATGGACATCGTGCCCAAGGTTTACAGAAACAACAATCCAACGAGCCTGATGGCGCGTCTGAAAGCGAACTGCTGTGAGTATTGCGGTGAGCAGGATGTGGAGATTGAAATCCATCATGTTCGGAAACTGAAAGACCTGAAAGGCAAAAAACGTTGGGAAAAACTGATGATAGCCCGATTGCTACTGGAAGAGCTGAAGGTAGATCGGGTAGAAGTGGCTTCTGCCAGAGTGTCGGAAGGAGA
>CAZBFS010000212.1:0-3065 GCA_964491215.1 uncultured Proteiniphilum sp. | reverse complement strand
GTCCAGCCTTGTGGGCTTCACTTACACCTTTCTCGGTGAGATCTACATCGGTCCATCCGGTGAAACGGTTCTCCTTGTTCCAGAGACTTTCGCCATGGCGAATCAAGACTACTTTCTTCATATCTGCTTTTTTATCTGTGAGTAATTGGTTGATCAATCGGGTTTGCAAAACTACACAAAATAGCTCTCTTTTCTGCCATTTGTGTGAAAAAAAATAGGTGACGTCACTCCGGCATACGGCCACTTGTCTCCTCTCCCCTCTCCATGCGCCGCAGGTGTCGCAGCTGTATCACCAGCAGTAAGAGGGAGAGCAGTGCAGCCAGCGTGTCGGAGACCGGTATTGCGATCCACAACCCATTCAATCCCCAGATGCGGGGCAGCAGGATGATACCCGGCACCAGGAAGATGAACTGGCGGCTCAGGCTCTGGATGATTGATTTGGCGGCGAAGCCGATGCTCTGGAAGAAGTTGGAGCTGACAATCTGGAAACCCACCAGTGGCAGTGCCAGTAGGGCTATGCGGATACCCGTTCCGCTGATCTCCAGCAGCTCTTCATCGGTGGTGAAGGCCGATGCCAGGAGCTGCGGGAAGAACTGACCAATGAGGAAACCGACACTGGTGAAGAGGGTGGCCATCCTGAGGGAGTAGAAGAGCGTCTCCCGCACCCTGCGGTAGTTGCCCGCACCGTAGTTGTAGCCGATGATGGGCTGGGTGCCCTGGTTGAGGCCCAGCACCACCATCAGGATGAGCATCAGGATGGAGTTGATGATGCCGTAGGCTCCCACCGCCAGGTCACCCCCGTGACGGAGCAGCGAGGTATTCATCAACAGGGCGACAGCCGAGGCGGCCACCTGCATGCTGAAAGGTGAGAGGCCAATGGAGATGATGGAGATGATGATCGCCTTGTTGAGGCGTATGTTCCTCCACCTGAGACGGATCACGCTGCTGCGGAGGGTGAAGTGGTACATCACGAAGAGCATCCCGATGAACATTGAGATGACGGTTGCCCAGGCCACCCCTCTGATGCCCAGCTTGAACACGAAAAGAAAGAGGGGGCTGAGGATGAGGTTAAGCACTGCGCCGATCAGCATCGTCACCATCGCCTTGGTGGGGTATCCCGAGGAACGCATCATGGCGTTGAAGTTGTAACAGAGGCTGACGAACACGTTACCCAGTAGCACGATCTCCAGATAGTCACGGGCATAGGGGTAGGTGAGGCTGCTGGCACCGAAGGCCATCAGGATGGGTTCCAGGAAGCTGTAAAAGAGGGTGATGAAGATAGCGTTGAGGATCACTGTCAGCAGCAACGAGTTACCCAGGATCTGCTCCGCCGTGTGGTGGTCTCTCTTTCCAAGGCTGATCGAGATGCGGGCAGCAGCTCCTGATCCCACCAGCATTCCCAGTGAGGAGATGAGGGTCATCACCGGAAAGGTGATGGCCAGTCCCGAGATGGCGATGGCCCCCTCCACCTGCCCGATGAAGATACGGTCAACCACGTTGTAGAGCGCGGTGACCAACGTCCCCACGATGCCCGGCAGTGCGTAGTCCCATACCAGCCTGCTGATCTTCTTCGTCTGGAAAGCAAGTTCTTTTTCTGTTTGCAAAATAAAAAAATCCTAATAACCTATTTCTTCGTCATGATCTCCAGCACCAGCCTGTCAGTCTCCTGCATGCCGCGGTTGCCGATCAGTGCCAGGTTGCGGATGGTTTGGTCGATATCCTCATCGATGATCCCCTCCTGGGCCGTCACACCCTCATCTTCAATGGCCATCACAGCCGAGAGAGTGGCGGTAGATACACCGCTGGCAATTTTGAGCGCACAGCTTGGCTTGGCACCGTCGCAAATCATACCGGTGATGTTGGCGATCATATTCTTGGCGGCATAAATGATCTGTGTGTAGCTGCCGCCCATCAGCCAGGTGATGCCACATGCAGAGCCGGTGGAGGCGACCACGCATCCGCAGAGTGCGGACAGCTTGCCCAGGTGCTGCTTAATGTAGATGATCAACAGGTTGCTCAGCGTCAGAGCACGTATAAGTGACTCTTCGGAGCTCCCCTCCTCTTCGGCAAAGGTCATCACCGGAACGGTGGCGGCAATACCCTGGTTCCCACTGCCGGAGTTGCTCATCACCGGTATCATGGCTCCATCCATCCGCACGTCGCAGGCACCCGCCGTGGCAATCACCATGCGACTGTGCAGGTTGTCACCAAAAATTGCCCTTCCTTTTCTCTGCATCAGGCTGCCTGCTACATTGTGTCCGTATTGCCTGGCCATAGCCTCTTCTACCACCATCCCGTTCATCCGCGCCCCCTCCAGAATAAAGGTGAGTTCTTCCAGGGGTGATTCTGTGGCATAGTCATAGATGGTTCGGAAGGTGAGGGGTGGTGGCAGATCAACGGCGTCATCAACAGCCACCTCTTCCTGTTCATCCAGCAAAGCTTTGCCGTTTAGCCCGATGTAAGTGAAACGCGTGTGGGATCCACGGATGATGGCTCTGGATGTCTGATCGCCAGCAGAGCAGCGAACATCGATGTATAACTTCTCCTCATTTTCCCGACTGAGATGAATCACAATGCGCTCCTCCCGGAGGAACTGTTTTCCCAGTTCCACATCCTCGGCGGTGATCGCTTTCAACAACTCCAGCCCATCCTCACAGCGTCCTTTGAGTGCCCCGAGGGCAATCGCAATGGGAAGACCGGTCATACCGGTACCCGGAATTCCTACACCCATGGCATTCTTGATCACATTGGCACTCAGATAGGCCTCGATCCGGTCGGGTCTTTGTTGCAAAATACCGCACGCACCGGCAGTACAGAGCGCCACGGAGATGGGCTCGGTACATCCTATGGCAGGTACAATCTCCTGCTGCATCAACTCTCGTATGGCTTTTCTCTCTTCTGTTGTGAGCATGGACGGGACAGCATGATAATCTAAAGATGCAAAAGTAGTCATAATTCTTCACAATCACAGATTGAGAGGCTGCTCCTTTTTCGACATAAGCCTTGCATTTTTCGATAATAGGTTATACCTTTGGGTGTTAATCCTTTGAGCGATGACCAGTCAG
>CAZBFS010000211.1:0-3090 GCA_964491215.1 uncultured Proteiniphilum sp. | reverse complement strand
CAGACTGCACATGGGCAGAACTGCGGCAATCCTCAATGGGTTGCCGTTTTATTTATCTGCTGTGTCATATTCTTTTCAGAACCCTCTTTTCGACCTCCTGGAGAGTTCAAGCCGCTCTCTTTCCATTCTTTGGTCAATCTTCCCGCTCTGAATCTGCCATGTGAACCGGAGCATGACAGGGATTACGGGTAGCTGTAGATATCCGGAGTGGTTGCTGAAAAATTGGGCCGACTCGGTATCATTTGCCTGGTAGACAAATGATCCTGCAAAGGGTAGTGCGGCAATGAGACCCAGTTTTAGGCTTTTCCCGAATCTCTTGTCAGCTGAAAGCGTGTAGAGAGCATCACAATAACTGCGATGCTGCATGCCAATGGTGGGAGTAGCATAATGGAACGATGCTGATAGAGCGGTCTGATAAGCCAGAGAGAGGATAGCTGATAGTTCCGTTTCAAGAACCATCTCCCTGCGCTCCTCAACCCCGTTGTCAACAGCCAGGCTGTTGGGACGGGTCTGCTGCCTGTAAAGTCGTACTGAGGGATAGATGGTGAAGCAACCCATTTTCACGATGGCTGTCATCTGGCTTCCAAATTGATGCAACACCCCAAGGATACAGGGTTTTGTCAACAGCTTGTTCTCATCGTTCAGCACTGTGAGTGGTTGTATCGCATGATTCACTTTGTCATAGAAAAGCCGAAGGGAAAGATGATTTTGATGAAACCGTCCTGAATATTCTGTATGAAGTGAGTGCGAAGAGACCGGTTTTAACTGCGGATTGCCCATCTTCACAGCAAAGGGGTTCAGGATATAACGGGTGGGGTTGAGTTGAAACATCGAAGGTCTCTTTATCCCAGACCGGTAGGTGATGGTGATCTGCTTTGTACCTTTCATCTGGAATTGACAAGAGAAGAACGGCAGGAGCTTGATCTTCTGCTTTGGAGAATCACCGTTCAAAACACCTTCAGCATATTCAGTACGCATGCCGGCTTGGAGCACTGAACCGTTGAATTGATGTGCGACAGATCCGTGAAGGGCATACAGCTGTTCGTGATAGCTGAAGCCGGTAGAGCCATCACCCATGGATTGAAACTGCCACTGAAAACCGACATTCAGTTTTGTCTGTGCTGCCGCCTGAAAAGATCCATCGGCTTTTATATAACCCAGGTGTTGCTTCGCTCTCTCCCTGTTGATAGCAGAGAAGGAATTATCTCCTCCCAGCCCTCTGTAGATGATCTTGTTGTCTGCCCTGAGGAAACCATGATTGAGATCTACCGATAGGGTTGATCTGTTGTCGCTGAGGTGATGCATGTAATAGAGAGAGTTGCTGATGTTGAGGTTTTTGTCATGCTCCTCCCTGTTGCTTGTCATTGCTTGCTGTTCCCTCCCTGTTACCCGGAACTTCATCACTCCATCCTGCTCATAAGAGTATGGATTCCATGAACCTTCATAAATGATCTGATTGCGGGGTGTGATTTTGTATTCAATGGCATGGTTCAACTTGTGCGACAAGTTCGTCTGTCTTACCTTTTCATTGGAACTTATCCTCAACGGTAATGGGGCCTTACGGAACATTATGCTGTCGGTTTCGTTGATCAGTTCATAATTGATCTCTCCTGTATATGAGAGATGGAGTGCGATTTTTCTGTTGTTGTAGTCGAGTTGAGCAGATGGAAAGGAATAGACAAACGATTTAGTGGTCGGGATTTCAGAGAAAAGCCTGCTGCTGAAACCTTTCTTCATCCCTTCTTTCAGCACAATGTTGATCACACCACTCGCAGCACCGCTGAATTCAGGAGGAGGTGTCCGAAAGACTTCCACCTTTGAGATATCAGAGGGGTTAATTCTTTTCAGGTAGCTCATGTCTCGCTCCCGTCCATCAACCAGCAATAGTAATTCATCGCTGCCGTCGAGCCTTATATGCTGTTTCAGATCGACCTGTACACCGGGAATGTATTTCAGCATATCAGACGTATTACCCGACGCGGCAATCATATTGGTGGTGACAGGATATACAACCTTATCCTTGACCGTTTCAGGCACCACCCGCTGCCCCAGGATCACTGTTTCGGAAATGTGATAGGTTGTATCTTCCATCAGGATAGATCCAATATGATAGTGTTCTGTAGCCGATATGGTCAGATCACTCACCCAATCTTTCTGCCCGACGGAGGTGACACGTAAGCGGTAGCTGCCCACCGGCACCTTGTGATAGGTGAACAATCCCTCCAGATCGCTGCTTATGGGAGGAAACATCTCTCCTTCCACCTCCTTCAGCTGATTTAGCCTGATAGTGGCAAAGGGGACCGGCAGTCCACTGCTTTTCTCCTTCACGATGCCGGTGAGGGTGACTGTCTCTTGCCCCATCATCCATCCGGCAAGGGCCAAATACAGGACAATCTGAATGATGATTCTTTTGATCTTCATCGCATTCATTTATTTTTGATTTGAATGCGAATGAAGCATGATTCTAGATCTATTCCAATTTATGGGGATAGATGGCAATTATTTGTGATAAAAGGCAGGAAAGAGATTGTGATTTGGGATGAACAGCTGCTCTTATTGATGAACGGATCGTTGCATGGTTTGCATCCGTGTATCAAATTGACTTGTGTTGTTACGCGATACCGGAATTTCAGATGAACAACTATTCACTTTCAATCTGTATCCGAGTCTGTTTCCGTTTTTTGACCTTACCTGTTTCAGGTTTACGATGAAAGCACGGTGAACTCGCATCAGAAAAGGGTAGGGTGCGAGTTGGGCTGCGACGTCACTGATCGTATTCCGGATCACTACCCTGTTCGGTTTCCTGTTGTCGTCAAAATAGAAAGTAACATAATTGCCCTGCGACTCCACATAGATCAACTCATGGGTATGAAAAAGGAGCTCTTCCCGTTTGGCTTTTGAGATGATGGAAACCTGTTGAACACTATCCTCCGCCGGCACCTCATCCTCCCTGCTGATAAGATATTGCTGAAATGTTTCGGGGGTAAGGGCATAACGTATGTTAATCAGTGTAGGTAGAAATAACGGAATGAAGACCACCAGAAGTGATCTGAGCATCGAATCGAAAAAGGTGGAGAGATTCCAGCGCAT
>CAZBFS010000210.1:1199-3100 GCA_964491215.1 uncultured Proteiniphilum sp. | reverse complement strand
GTGACCAGTGGATCTGGCGCGACTGGTATCATGTGGTGAACCGCACAAATTTTGTGTTGTCGAAAGTGGATGCCGTCGAGATGTCGCAGGAGTCATACAACGAGATTGCCGGACAGGCACTCTTCCTGAGGTCCCTGGCATACTATCACCTCTCTACGTATTATCAGACGGTACCCTTGATTACCGACTACGCCTCCTATTCCGATATCAACACCATGTATGCACCCAACAATACCCAGGACGAGGTGTTTGACCAGATTGAGGTTGACCTGGCCCTGGCGATGGAGATGCTTCCCTCACGCGATAAGGGGGGTGAATGGGCACAGGGACGTGCCACAAGCGGTGCTGCTGCGGGATATATGGCCCGGACATTGATGTTCCGCCATAAATTTTCTGAGGCATACGCCATCCTGAAAGATATCATTGGGGGCAAGTACGGACATTATGCGCTCACTGCCGACTATGGCGATAACTTCAGAGAAGGTTCACCCTATGAGAATAATGTAGAGAGCCTCTTCGAGGTGCAATTTCTGGATTATGGAACAGGGGGTACCGACGAAGAGTGGACACCGGTAAACATTAGTTCGGAAGCCACTCAGGGACACGCTGTTGAGAGCAATTATGCTTCCCAGGAATTGGGCAGCTGGGGTGACCTTGCCGGCTCACCCTGGTTGTACAACCTGTTTATAAAGGAGAATTCCACGGATGGTCGTCTCGACCCTCGTTTGTATTGGACGCTGGTCACCTACGAAGAGGAATACAGCACCTATACCGATCAGAAAACAGCAGCCTATCCGAATGGAGACCCTCGCAGCAATGTGGTCTATCAGAATGAAATCACCCAGACACCCTTGTCGAACAATGCCCAGGGTGGTATTTCCATCGCCAAGTTCACCAATGCGAGAAACAACATCTACAGCTCCATTACCAACGGGTTGCATTGTGGTGTAAATCTTCGCCTCATGCGTTACAGCGATGTGTTGCTGCGCGCAGCCGAGTGCGAGAATGAGATCAACGGTCCCACCCAAACGGCGATCGATTACATCAATCAGGTACGCCGTCGTGTGGCACTACCGGACCTTAATCTTTCAGACTTCCCCTCTGCTGATGCTCTTTTCGAGCAGATCGCAAACGTGGAACGGCCCAAGGAGTTTGGGTGCGAGAACGGACGCGGCATCGACCTGCTTCGCTGGGGATTCTTTTACGACCAGGGTCGTATGAATCAGCTCATTGAGCATGGTTATTACAAGCGTGACGGAACAGCTTCAACCGAAGAGCTCACAGCCGAAACCGCTGACGACTCATCGTTCAATTATTACTACAAGGGACATGAATATTTCCCGATCTTTCAATCTACGCTGAATGCCAATCCCAACCTTGAAGGGAACTCGGCAAACAAGAACGAAGATAACGGACCTGTATTCAAGGAGAAATACAATATTCGTCCTGTTGTACAATAGGAATTAATTGCTTAATTTAGAGACTTCCTTATTGACTTCAATTCTGCATGTTGATAAGGAAGTTTCTATCTTAAAAATTAGAGAGATGAAACGCAAGTATCTGTTGTTTTTATATGTAAGCATAACCGCACTACTGCTGGCAGGGTGCAGCAAAGAGGATGAGATTGAACCCGGGGGGGAGGAGCCGGAGCCTGGAAATGGACCCGGATGGACCATCCCCTCCTATGCCGACGATTATTCGGCGATAGCCTCCTGGTCGAAACGGAGCCTGTGGAACCTGGCCAACGTGCACGATCCGTCGGTTGCCTATTACAACGGATACTACTATATGTACGACACCGATGCCTCCTACGGGAATGAACACGAGGGACACGGCCATTTTCAGGGTAAGCGTTCAACCGACCTGGTCAACTGGGACTGGGTGGGAGGCCCCTTTTATGA
>CAZBFS010000210.1:0-1099 GCA_964491215.1 uncultured Proteiniphilum sp. | reverse complement strand
TCCTGCGCATGTACTACAGCATCATCATCGACAACTACATCCAATCGGGAAAAGCCAACACGTCGGCCAACTTCGATGGCAGCTGGACTGAGCGTGCCTTTATCGGTATGTGTGAGTCGACCGATCCTGCCGGTGCCGCCTGGACCGATAAGGGTTTCGTAACCACCTCCTCATCCGATCGGGGACTGAACTACAGTCGCACCAGCCTCTCCAGTTGGGATGCCTACTTCTACTATAACGCCATCGACCCTACCTATATCGTGACACCCGAAGGGAAGCATTACCTGATATATGGATCGTGGCATAGCGGCATTGCACTGCTACAGGTTGATGCCACCACGGGTAAACCGCTCAACAAGCTGGGTGAACCATACGCCAACAGCGCAAGTGAGCTGACAGCGCGCTATGGCGTGAGAATCGGCACACGTACGGCATCATCACGCTGGCAGGGCAGCGAAGCCCCCGAGATCCTTTACAAGGATGGCTACTACTATCTGTTTCTGGCCTACGACGGGCTCGATGTACCCTACAATACACGGGTGGTGAGAAGCCAAAACATCGAAGGCCCCTACCTCGATATCACCGGGCGCAACTTCACCAACGGACGCGGTGACACCTATCCGATCGTAACCCACCCTTACAAATTCAATCTCAGCCCTGGATGGGTAGGCATTTCACACTGCGCTGTCTTCAAAAAGGAAAACAGCAACGAATGGTTCTATATGTCACAGGGGCGACTGCCTGCCAATGTGGGGGGTAATCCCTACTCCAATGCCATTATGATGGGGCATGTCCGACGCATCGTATGGTGCCCTGCCTCTCCCGGCGAACCCGATAACCTCTGGCCGATCGCACTGCCTCAGCGATACGCTGCCGTACCTGATTATGGGGTCATCACCAAAGACTCGCTGGTGGGAACCTGGGAACATATTAAACTGGAGTACAAGTACGGACAACAGAACAGTGCCACTGCTTTGACCCTCCATGCCAACGGCACCCTGTCGGGAGCACTCACGGGCAGTTGGAGTTACAATCAGGCAAAAAAACAACTCACCCTGGGCAATGTGATTGTCTGCGTGGAGAGGGAGGTGGACTGGGA
>CAZBFS010000209.1:0-3103 GCA_964491215.1 uncultured Proteiniphilum sp. | reverse complement strand
CAGCTTATACATATGGTTGCTCTGGTTCGATCCCGAGCCGGCATTCATGAATGAGAACATGCCCGCGATCAGGAGCGTCGACTTGTGGTGCGTCACCGTGTAGGGACCGGCGAAAACTGCACAGGCTTCTCCATTCTCTCCCTGACAGTTGCTGAAGAAGAGCGAATCGGAGGCGGAGTAGCCATGATCGATATGACAGGCCTGCCCAATGAAACAGCGGGTGATAAATGAACCGCCGTCAACCGTGGATCCGGAGGAGATGATGAAATCTTCCGCTATCACGTTGCGACCGATATAGACCGGGTCATGTTCATTGCCGTTGATGCTTCCGTTTTTTAACTTCATTGCACCGGTGATCATGGTGTGGGGACCGATTCGTACGTTCTTGATGTAGCCAACGTTGACGATCATGCAACTATTGCCGATTGTTCCGCGGTCAGAAGCATGCTTGTCACAATAGTGGTCGATAATCGCTTTCATCCGTTCAATCAGCACCGGCCGGTGGCGGTAGAGTGAGTAGATATAGGCAAAGTGTGCAGACAGCTTGTCGTTGATGTGCACCTCACGACCGCCTGTCTCGTTCAGTACGCACACCTCCACACCATTCCCGAACCTGGTGAAGCCATCCACCATGATCACATCCACATTCTGAATGAAGCAGTCATCGCCGATGGTGTAGTTGGCAATGTAGTTCTGCACGTTCTCGATGACCACATTGTCACCAACCGTACAGTTGTGGAGCATGGCATGGCTGATGCAGGCATGTTTCTTCAATCCCCCTGCAAGGGGAAACTCCTTGTCAAAGAGTCCCAGCTCAATTTCACCGGAGAACTGAGTATGTCTGATATGGTCGGGAAGAAACCCTTCCTTTACCCTGACGGCATCCCAGTGGGTGCTGCTACACCCGTTCTGTTGCAGAGCCTGTATTTCTGCGTCGGTCAATGATCTGTAAGGTAGCATAATGTGTTACTGGATTGGGGGGATGATTATATTGTATGGATGTTTATTCTATTGGCTATCGGGTACAGAAAAAAGCGAGACTCCCCAGTAGGAATCCCGCTTCGGTTCGTCTGCTTACTTGCTTTTCAATGCCTCAAAGACCAGCTTCTCCAGCTCTTCGGACAGCTCGGGATTGTCACGTACGGCCAGCTTGGCAGCATCACGTCCCTGTCCCAGCTTGGTGTCGTTGTAGCTGTACCAGGAGCCACTCTTCTTGATGATGTTGAGATCCGACCCCAGGTCGATGATCTCGCCGGTGCGGGAGATCCCTTCGCCATACATGATGTCGAACTCCGCCTTGCGGAAAGGAGGAGCCACCTTGTTCTTCACCACCCTTACACGGGTGGGGCGTCCGATCTGCTCCTCACCATCCTTGATGGGAGAGCCGTTTCCACGGATATCGAGACGAACGGATGCATAAAACTTGAGGGCATTACCACCGGTAGTGGTCTCCGGGTTACCGAACATCACACCGATCTTTTCACGCAACTGGTTGATGAAGATACAGGTGGTGTTGGTCTTGCTGATGGCCGAGGTGAGCTTACGCAGCGCTTGCGACATCAGTCGTGCCTGCAGGCCCACGTTCGAGTCGCCCATATCTCCTTCAATCTCTTTCTTCGGAGTGAGCGCTGCTACCGAGTCGATCACGATGATGTCGACGGCGGAGGAGCGGATCAGCTGTTCGGCGATTTCGAGTGCCTCCTCGCCACTGCTTGGTTGAGAGATAAGCAGCTCATCGGTATTGACCCCAAGCTTCTCTGCATAAAAACGGTCGAAGGCATGCTCGGCATCGATAAAGGCGGCTACCCCTCCCGCCTTTTGTGCTTCGGCAATGGCATGGATGGCCAGCGTAGTCTTTCCCGACGATTCCGGTCCGTAGATCTCAATCACCCTGCCGCGCGGGTATCCTCCCACGCCCAGTGCCACATTCAAGCCGATAGAGCCGGAAGAGATGACGGGCATCTCCTCAACCTTCTCATCGCCCATCATCATGATCGATCCTTTGCCGTAAGTCTTCTCTATCTTATCCATCGCTGCCCGCAGCGCTTTCAGCTTCTCACTGTTCTTGTTCTCTTTTTCCTGTTCCATAATTCTTTGTTGATTGTTTCTTTTCCTGTCACCTACCCTGACGCCGATTTCCAATCATGCCGACTTGGTAAACCGTCAACCATCAGGATTTTAAAAAAATGTTTGATCCCGTTATCTGCTACCCAATATCTGGACAGCATGGTTCTTCGTATCCACATCACGTCCCTCCAGGACATGCGTGATCACACCCTGCTCGTCAGTAAGAAAGGTGGTGCGCACTGTTCCCATATATTTTTTGCCCATCATCGTCTTCTCACGCCACACACCGAACAACTCCACCAGGCGCTTTCCGGTGTCGGCGATCAGAAGAAAGGGTAGTGTGTGCTTGTCGATGAACTTCTGATGAGATGCTTCACTGTCAACGCTGACGCCTATCACCTCATAACCCGCCTGTTGCAGGTCACTGTAGCCATCACGGAGGCTGCATGCCTGGGCGGTGCAGCCAGGGGTGTTGTCCTTCGGGTAGAAGTAGAGTGCAAGCTTCCTGCCGGCATAGCGGCTAGCCTTTACCGGGTTTCCCTGCTGGTCTCTGCCAAGCTCTTCCGGTATCATATCTCCAATGTGTAAAGCCATTGATTTTTAATGAATGAGTTTCGTTCTCAAAGATATAAAAAAAAGTTCAGATGTAACGAAAAGAGGAACAGCGCATTTTTTATGCCAACTGATAGACTCCACCGGGGAGTGCTTTCACCACGTTTTTCACCTCCAGCTCCAAGAGTGTGAGGAACAGCTCGGTGACAGGAATGTTCAGCTCTACCGAGAGGTTGTTGACCTGCATCGTCTCGTGTAGGCCAAGCAGGCTACAGATCATCTCCTCCTCAGCTGACAGCGATGTAAACAGCTCTCTCTGTTTTGGTTTTTCTGCTTTTTTCTCTCTCTCCCATCCCATAAGCGTGATGAACTGCTTTGCGCTGTGCAGCAATACCGCCTGGTTATCGGCGATGAGGCGGTTGCAGCCGCATGACATTGGGTCCCTCACCCGTCCCGGCAGGGCAAACACCTCACGGAAGTATGA
>CAZBFS010000208.1:0-3109 GCA_964491215.1 uncultured Proteiniphilum sp. | reverse complement strand
TGGTGGAGCGGTTCGATCCGCTGGTGACACTGGCCTCCATCCACCGGGAGCGCTGTACGGTGCTGCACGGCGTGCCTACCATGTTTATCTCGATGCTGCATCACCCCATGTTCTCCATGTTCGACATGCACTCCCTCCGTACGGGCATTATGGCGGGAGCCCTCTGTCCCGAGGAGTTGATGCGGCAGGTGAACGAGAAGATGTTTATGGAACTCACCAGCGTCTACGGCATGACCGAGACCTCACCGGGCATGACACAGAGTCGCGTTGATGACCCCTTCGAGGTGCGCCTCACAACTGTCGGTAGCGATTATGAGTTTACCGGGGTAAAGGTACTCGACCCCGAAACAGGGGAGGAGTGTCCCGTTGGTACAGCGGGTGAGATGTGCTGCAGGGGCTATAACGTGATGAAGGGCTATTATAAGAATCCTGAGGCGACAGCACAGGTGATCGATGCCAACGGCTTCATGCACTCGGGCGACCTGGGGATAAAGGATGAGCAGGGTAACTACCGCATCACCGGACGGATCAAGGATATGATCATCAGGGGAGGGGAGAACATCTCCCCGAAAGAGGTGGAGGAGTATCTCTACCGGATGCCGGGCGTGAAGGATGTACAGGTGGTGGCGGTGGCGTCACCCCGCTATGGTGAGGATGTGGGTGCCTTTATCATTCAGAAGGAGGGCAATCAAATTACCACCGAGGATGTGCGTGATTACTGCAAGGGACATATCGCCAAATATAAGATCCCCCGCTATGTCTTCGTCGTGGATAGCTTCCCGATGACCGGCAGCGGCAAGATCCAGAAGTTCCGTCTGCGGGAGATGGCGCTTGAGCTCTGTGAGAAAAACGGGATTGTGATCCTCTGATTCTTTACACAGCCTCTTTTACTTTGTCATGGCTTATCGTCGATAAGGTCTTGTTGAATATGAACTATTTCCTGAAGGATAATCATCTCCTTTTTTATCGTTTTTCGTACAAACCCGATAAAGACAAACGCTATAAGTATGTATGACAGATCAATCAGAACCAGAACAGGTCTGCTGAAAATTTGGCTGAACGCCGGTGTCAGCATATAAAATCCCAAGGAGTAGAATATGATAATAACAAGGGTAACGGGTCCGTTGATCACTTTCCGAAAGCGATGATAAACCAATGCTGCTCTGGTGTTTTTGAGTGCGGTTTCACCCGGATCAATCTTTGATGCAAGATAGATACTGAATAATTCGATGATGATCCTAATGGCAAGAGCGGCTGTCATCATAACTGCTCCTGCGCGGCTAATTGTTTCGTTCAATTGTATTCCGCAGATGAAATAGGCCCCGATAACTGCGAGAGTGATGGTCAGTACCAGGATCGTGCCCCATTGCATTCTCACGGCTCGCTTCATTTTCTCGTTTGCCATCTCAATGATGCGTCCGGTGCCTGTCGCATCACCCGATTCTTTGCTTCTGGAATCTTGCCATATGTTTTTCAGACTCTCCATCCGGTTATCCATTTTCAATTATTTCTTTGAGACTTTTCTTTATCCTGCTGATTCTGACCCTCAGGGTTCCTTCACTCATGCCAATGATATCTGAGATCTCCTTATATTCCAACTCATTCAATACCATCATGATGATCAACCGGTCTACCTCTCTGAGTTGACCAATTGCATGATATAACATCTCATGGCGTTCATCAGATGTCTGGGGCGACTCTTCAGCCGGGAGTGCGTATAGTTCCTCGTTTATTCGAAGTAAAGATTTGTTTTTCCTGCTCCTGAGGTAATTCAGACATGTGTTGACAGTAATACGGTATATCCATGTCTTGTAGCCCGCTTCATTTCTGAATTTACCCAAAGCGCACCAGGTATTGATAAATACCTCCTGCATTAAATCCCCTGCAGAATCCATATCTCCTTTCATATAACCCCTGCATAATTGCAATACCATGGGATGATAGTCACGGTAAAGAGATTCAAACAATGCTTTGTTATCGGGCATTATTCTTTAGGTAAAGGTTTATCTGTGCATACAACCATGCAGGCTGATCAAACATGATAAAATGCTTGCTGTCATCGACGAGGAGAATCTCCTTGTTCTTAAGATTGAGGTATTGTTTTTCCAGATTGGATATCACAACTTCCTTTTCGGGGAATGAGGATGCGATGACAAGTGTCGGAATCTCTATTATGCTAAGCTTATCTCTCAGATCCAGTTTTAACAAATCGGTATAACCATAGACATATGTCTTCCTGTCTGCGGTAACCGACCATTCGGTGAGTTGATTTACTTTTGATTGCTCACTGGTCATATTCTGCGACATCATCGTTGCCATCTTTTTGAAATCGTCATCCGACATTGCGAGGATCTGATTGTTATAGGGGCTGTCATATTGCAGGCTGCTTACCGGTATGTTAGGCATCATTATTTCAAGCATGCAGGGGATAGACTCAAGAAGAATAAGGCCTCCAATCTGTTCGGGTAATGCCGCAGCCACCTCAATGGCCAGGTTACCTCCCATACTGTGTCCAATGATGGTGACATCCGACAGATTTTCTTTCCTGATAAAGTCTATCAATTGTCCCTTCACTGCTCCATACCATGGGAAATCGATGGGTGCAAGACCGTTAAATCCGGCATAAGATACGGTGAGGCTCTTGTAGTGTCCGTCCAGATTTTCTATTGTTTCCTGCCATACTGATCCGGGAGATGTGAATCCCGGTAAGAAAAGGAGGGTAGCGCCCTCTCCACATGTTTCAACTGTGATTGCCTTTTGGGTAACGGCTAACTGGACTGTTAACATCAAGATCATCAGAACTCCAAACTTTTTCATGATTGCATTTTTTTTATATTTCCTTTTTGAAACAATTACCGGACAATTGTTACATCATTTATCAATAAATAGCAAAATATTTAAGGAGATGATACCAATTATTTACACAACATGGTTGTTGATCCTGTATGCATATTTGAGTAATCCTTTCACTACATGGTTTGTTTTAATGAATGGACGAAGGAAGATATGGCAGCAGATAAGGAGTTATGAAGAATTTTCCCCAATGGCCAATATAAAAAAAACCTAATTCGCTGTATGAAGCGCGTTAGGTTTTTGGTGGAGAATATCG
>CAZBFS010000207.1:0-3119 GCA_964491215.1 uncultured Proteiniphilum sp. | reverse complement strand
CGGTCTGCTCATCCACGATCTTCACCTTGTTGTCGATCACCACATACTCATCGTCACGCTCAAAGAGCGTGTAGGCTTTCAGCAGCTGGTTGACGGTGTGCACGCGCTCCGACTTGATAGCGTAGTTCTGCAGCAGCTCATCTTTCCTGGCTGCCTTATCCTCATCTGTCAGTGAAGAGTTTTCCAGCTCCGACATCTGGGTGGCAATGTCGGGGAGGATAAAGAATTGGGGGTCATCCGACTTGCCGGTGAGCAGGTCGATCCCCTTATCGGTGAGCTCGATACTGTTCATCTTCTCCTCGATCACAAAGTAGAGTGGATCGGTTGCGATATGCATGTTGCGCATCTGCTCCTGCATGTAAAAAGCCTCAATCTTAAGCATCGCTGCCTTCACCCCCTGCTCACTGAGGAACTTGATCAGTGGCTTGTTCTTGGGCATCGCCTTGTAGGAACGGAAGAGCTGCAGGGCTCCCTCCTCCTGCACCTTGGGATCATCGGAAGCCATCTTCTGCTTCGCTTCCGCCAACAGGTGGGTGGCCAGATCACGTTGTGCCTTCACGATCACCTCCACGCGGGGACGAAACTGGTCATAGAGCTGGTCGTCACCCTTGGGCACCGGTCCGGAGATGATGAGCGGGGTACGGGCATCATCGATCAGTACCGAGTCCACCTCATCCACAATGGCGTAGTTATGCTTCCGCTGTACCAGATCCTTCGGCGACACCGCCATGTTGTCACGGAGGTAGTCGAAGCCGAACTCATTGTTGGTGCCGAAAGTGATGTCGGCTTCATAGGCCTTGCGACGGGCATCGGAGTTGGGTTCATGCTTGTCGATGCAGTCCACCGACAGACCGTGGAACATGTACATCGGCCCCATCCACTCCGAGTCACGCTTGGAGAGGTAATCATTCACCGTCACGATATGAACCCCCTGGTGGGTGAGCGCATTGAGGAAGACAGGGAGTGTGGCAACCAGCGTCTTACCTTCACCTGTAGCCATCTCAGCGATCTTGCCCTTGTGGAGAACCACCCCGCCGAAAAGCTGCACATCGTAGTGCACCATGTCCCAGATGATCTCATTGCCACCGGCGATCCAATGGTTCTGATAGATTGCCTTGTCGTCTTCTATGCGCACAAAATCGTGTGTGGCAGAGAGGTCGCGGTCGAAATCGGTAGCGGTGACGATGATCTCCGTGTTCTCAGTAAAGCGGCGTGCCGTGTCCTTCATGATTGAGAATGCTTCCGGCAGCACCTCCTCCATGATCTTTTCATATTTATCGGTGATCTCTTTCTCCAGCTTGTCGATCTGGTTCCATACCGACTCGCGCTGGTCCAGGTCGACCTCTTCCATGCCAGCTTTCAACCGTTCAATCTCAGCCTTTTCTTCGGCTACATATTCCTCTATTTGCTTTTCAAGCTCTTTAGTTCTGTTTCGCAGCTCATCATTCGAGAGCTTTGTAATATCGGTATAGGCCTCCTGAACCCTTTTCACAAAAGGGTTTACCTCTTTCAGGTCACGTTGCGCCTTGTTACCAAATAACTTTGATATGATATCGTTCAATGCCATTGTTCTGTTTTATTTTATAGTGTAACCTGACTTGATTGCCGCCCTTCAGATGAGGCGAGTCAGTTCTCCTGTTATCTTAAGATGAATTATTTTAATAGAGTTCTTCCAGTATCATTCCGCCGGCAGCGTTGGGAGCACGTATGCGCAGACGGTAGGAGACCGTCGGTGCAATCTCCGTGACTTCGATGGTACGTTGAATTATCTGAGGCTTGATGTCACTACCGAAAAAGATGGCAGGGGCAATCACCGCATTGTTGCGCTCCCGCACCTGCAGTTCCGATCCGGGCTCTACCACACGCCATCCGGGTTGAAGCTCCAGCATCAGGTCGCCGGATATGCCCTGGTAGAAACCGTTTCGCAGGAAGAGGGTCTGTTCGTTGTGCCCGGCCTGCATCATCTGGTGAGAGGTGACCACCTGCTGGATGCCGGCAGACTGCACCAGGAAAGCCGCCGCTTTCTCCTGGAAGTCGGCAAAATCAATCTTATGGTCCTCCACCAGCTTGCGATCGAAGTAGATGTGTCGGTCGTAGTACTTTTTGATCCACTGCTCACGGCCATAGAGTGCCATCAGGTACATGTTGAGCAGTGCCTGGCTCCTGTCGGGATGAAAATCACCTCCTGCCGGCACCATCCCCTCCGGGATGATCTCCTGTTCAGTGAAATAGCCTGTGGAGACCAGGTAAACCAGTGTGTGTTTCAGTCCGACCGAGGTTTCGATGGCATCCAGCAAACGACCTATCTCCTGGTCGAGCCGGTAGTAGGTATCCTGTATCTCTACTGAGTAGTTCTTATCGAGTGCTTTCTCGTAGTTACCGGCATAAAAGGTTACGGCCAGAAAGTCGGGGTTCATCCGTTTACCCAGCCGGCCGCTCTCCAGGACCTTGATGGCCATGTCGTTCACCTCGCTGTTCACAAAGGGTGACTGCTTGAAGAGGTTGAAGCTCTCCTTCTTATTATTCCCGAAATAGTGCTGAAAACGGTATCTGTTCTTGGTATAGGGAAAAGCGTTGTAGCTCTCAATATCACCTGCGGGACGCCAGGTGAAGCTGCCGATGGTGAGGGTGAGCGACCCGGCGCTACGGTTCTGCTGGTCTACCGCAGGTTGTTTGTTTTTGTAAAAGGTGGTAGTGGCCCATTTGCCGGTGAAATCCTCAATCCAGTAGGCACCACTCGCGGCATGTCCTCCCGAGGCCAGTGCCTGCGAGGCATGGGGAGCAAAGGCGTAGACATCGGACTGTCCTCCCGATGCAATTTTCAGCTCATCGGTGAGGGTGGAGACACGGATGGGACGAGGTGACAACTTTTCAGTGGTGTAGTTGCCCAGGTAGCGGTCGTCGGCAAACGATGAGGTCTCCTGGCCGGTCTCAATCTGGTAGCGCTGCTCACTCGTAATGCCGTGATAGGAAGGATAGGCACCGGTAAAAAGGGTGGTGATGGCAGAGGCCCTGTCGGGATTGGGGTAGTTGTATCGTACATTGCTATATACGAGGCCGTTGTTGAGGAGCCTGTTGAAGCCTTTGTTTCCGAAGTTGTGGCGGAACATCTCCAGGTA
>CAZBFS010000206.1:0-3121 GCA_964491215.1 uncultured Proteiniphilum sp. | reverse complement strand
ATCTGGCCCTGGAAGGAGGTCACCGAATCGTTTATCGACCGACATGGAGAGGTGAAACCGCTGACAGAGAGGAATATTTTGCCCGGCACTTATGAGAACCTCACGGGAAATGAGTCCTTGTTATGGGGAGCCATCCTTTTCCTGGTTATCGGCTTCATGCTGATCTTTGTGATCGAAGCAGCCTCAAAGAAGAAACGATGAAAAGAATCGGGCTGCTCTCCGACACCCATGGCTACTGGGACGAGAAATTTGAAACCTATTTCGCTCAGTGCGACGAGATATGGCACGCGGGCGATATCGGCTCGCTGGAGCTCGCCAACCGCTTTGAGGCGATGAAACCTTTTCGTGCCGTCTACGGCAATATCGACGACTACAAGACCCGCACCGCCTACCCGCAGACGTTGCGCTTCACCCTGGAGAAGGTGGAGGTGCTGATGACCCATATCGGCGGCTACCCGGGCCGCTACGATCCCTCCATCCGCGCCCAGATCCATGCCCGTCCTCCCAGGCTATTTATCGCAGGTCATTCACATATCCTGAAGGTGCTCTACGACAAAAAACTGGAGTGCCTCCATATGAACCCCGGTGCGGCGGGAAAGTATGGCTTCCACCGGGTGCGCACGCTGCTTCGCTTCGTGCTGGATGAAGGAGATATCCGCGACCTGGAGGTGATTGAGATTGGCAAGCAGGGTTAAAACGGGTCGGGGAAGAGGGTGAGCAGGATGCCCCCGGCACCAATTATTATGAAGAGGGTGCCCACCGTGCGGTTGAGCAGGATCAGACCTCTCCGGTTGAACCGCTTGCGCAGACGGGCGATGAAGAAGGTGAGGAAGAACCACCAGCTGAAAGCAGCCAGGACAAAGGCGCTGATCCCGGCAATGAGATATGCCGTTCCTTCTGCAAGCGGGTTAAAGGAGAAACGGGTGTAGAGTCCCATGAATACCAGGATGATGGCCGCGTTGGAGAAGGTGAGCAGAAAGGAGGAGATGAAATCCCTGAGCAAGCGATCCTCATCCGGCACCATCGCGGGTGTCCACCCTTTCAGAGGATTGCCTCGGAAGACAAACAAACCGAAGAGGATCAAAACTAGACCTCCAAAAGGCTGTAGCCAGGGCTCATATCGCTCCAGGAAAAGGGATACGAACCCCATCGCCGTCATGGTGAGCAGTGCGTACGTGATGTCCGACAGCATGGCCCCCAACCCGGTTACGAAACCGTGCCGACGTCCCTTGCTGAGCGTCCGCTGGATGGTCAGCATATTGATAGGCCCCATGGGCGAGGAGACCATGAGCCCGATGATAAACCCCTTGGCAATCGTTTCAATCATTGTTAGCAATGGTTCAGGGGGATATTGATATCCCGCTGTAAAGATACATCGGTTGTCGGTCAACACAAAACCGGTCAGTCACTTTTCGCCGTTCAATTGGCGCTCTTTTCGCCAAAGTTGATTAACTTTGTCTCTCTGTTCAGCCACGTGGAAACCTCCCGCTGAACCCAACAAAAACAAGAGACATGATTTCATTTTTCAGAACCCCCTCTCAGAGTGTGATCGCCGTGGAGTCTGCTGAGCTCCTTAACCCCGCGACCGTTGAAAAACTGCGCTGGCTGTTCGGTGAGGCTGAGTTGCTCGACACCACAATCGTCGACACCCCTTTTATCGGTCCCCGCCGTGAGATGATCACACCCTGGAGCACCTGCGCCGTGGAGATCACCCAGAACATGGGCATCGAAGGGATCACCCGCATGGAGGAGTATACCCCCCTGGCAGAAAGCAGCCCGTTCGACTTCGACCCGATGTTGCAACGCAGGTATGAGCAACTGAACCAGGCGCTCTTCACCATTGACCGCCAGCCGGAAGTGATCATCTACATCGATGACATCGCTGCCTACAACAATGCCGAGGGGCTCGCACTAAGCGACGATGAGATAACCTACCTGAACGATATAAGCAAAAAGATGGGCCGCAAGTTGACCGACAGCGAGGTGTTCGGCTTCTCACAGGTCAACTCGGAGCACTGCCGTCATAAGATTTTTAATGGCCGCTTCATCATCGACGGTGAGGAGAAAGAGCTCTCACTCTTCCAGCTGATCAAGAAGACATCGAGCGTCAACCCCAACAGCCTGATATCGGCCTACAAGGATAACGTTGCCTTTATCCGGGGACCGCAGATTGAACAGTTTGCCCCCGCCAGCGGCGACAAGCCCGATTTCTTCGAGACCCGTGAAGTAGAGAGCGTCCTCTCGCTAAAAGCTGAAACACATAACTTCCCCACCACCGTGGAGCCCTTCAACGGCGCCTCCACCGGCACCGGCGGGGAGATACGCGACCGCCTTGCCGGCGGCAAGGGCTCACTGCCCGTAGCGGGGACTGCTGTCTACATGACCTCCTACCCCCGCCTGGAGGAGGGTCGTCCCTGGGAGCAGGTCATGCCTCCCCGCCCCTGGCTCTACCAGACACCTGAGCAGATCCTGATCAAGGCCTCCAACGGTGCTTCCGACTTCGGCAACAAGTTCGGCCAACCACTCATCTGCGGCTCCCTGCTCACCTTCGAGCATACCGAAAACCGGAAGCAGTACGGCTATGACAAGGTGATCATGCTCGCCGGTGGCGTGGGTTACGCCAACAGCCGCGATGCGAAGAAAGGCGACCCGAAGAGCGGCGAGAAGGTGGTGGTGCTGGGAGGTGACAACTACCGCATCGGTATGGGCGGCGGGGCTGTCTCATCGGTCAACACCGGCGAGTACTCCTCCGGCATCGAGCTCAACGCGGTGCAGCGTGCTAACCCCGAGATGCAGAAGCGGGTGGCCAACGTGATCCGCACCCTCACCGAATCGGACGAGAACCCTATCGTCTCCATCCACGACCATGGTGCAGGGGGACACCTCAACTGCCTCTCCGAGCTGGTGGAACAGACCGGCGGTGTGATCGACATCGACAAGCTGCCGGTGGGCGACAAGACCCTCTCGGCTAAGGAGATCATCGGCAACGAGAGCCAGGAGCGGATGGGTCTGCTGGTGGAACAACAGGATATAGACCGCATTGAGCGAATCGCGTCTCGTGAGCGCGCACCGATGTACGTGGTGGGTGAGACCACCGACGACATGCGCTTCACCTTCCGCA
>CAZBFS010000205.1:0-3143 GCA_964491215.1 uncultured Proteiniphilum sp. | reverse complement strand
ACCAAGGCCGATGCAGTGGTAGCTGAGATGGGCTCCCTGGAGGGATCGAACCACCGCAACATCAACAAGATGATTGTCAACCAGGTGCTGCCCACCTGCCAGCTGCAGATGGGTATGACCGAGCTGGCGACCGGCAGCGTCTGGAACACCATGCCGGCACATGTTCACTCCCGCAGGATGGAGGCCTACTTCTACTTTGAGGTGCCCGAAGATCAGGCTGTCTGCCACTTCATGGGTGAAGCAGAGGAGACCCGTCACATCTGGATGAAGGGCGATCAGGCCGTGCTCTCGCCCGAATGGTCTATCCACGCCGGTGCCGCCACATGCAACTACACCTTTATCTGGGGTATGGGTGGCGAAAACCTGGACTATGGAGATCAGGATTTTTACAAGATTACGGACTTAAAATAACAACGAACAATGGTCAATTTTTCATTGGAAGGTAAAGTTGCTCTGGTAACCGGAGCATCTTACGGAATAGGATTTGCCATGGCTACGGCCCTGGCCGAAGCAGGAGCCACCATCGTATTCAACGATATCAAACAGGAACTGGTGGACAAGGGTCTGGCCAACTACAGGGAAAAAGGGATCGATGCGCACGGTTACGTCTGTGACGTGACCAACGAAGATCAGGTGAACGACTTCGTGGCACAGGTGACCAAAGAGGTAGGAGTGATTGACATCCTGGTGAACAACGCCGGCATCATCAAGCGTGTTCCGATGCATGAGATGAGCGCAGCTGAGTTTCGTCAGGTAATCGACATCGATCTGAATGGTCCCTTCATCGTCTCAAAAGCGGTGATACCCCATATGATCAAGAAGGGTCACGGCAAGATCATCAACATCTGCTCCATGATGAGCGAGCTGGGACGCGAAACCGTATCGGCCTATGCGGCCGCCAAGGGTGGCCTGAAGATGCTCACCAAGAACATCTGTTCTGAATATGGTGCACACAACATCCAGTGCAATGGCATCGGACCCGGATACATTGCCACACCACAGACTGCACCCCTCAGAGAGAAACAGGCCGACGGCTCACCTCATCCTTTCGACTCATTCATCATTGCCAAAACACCGGCAGCACGATGGGGAACACCGGAAGATCTGATGGGACCTGCCCTCTTTCTGGCTTCCGACGCATCCAACTTCGTGAATGGTCACATCCTCTATGTAGACGGAGGTATCCTGGCCTATATAGGCAAGCAACCCTAACCCATTTTTTACAATCTCAACCTCCACATTTGGAGGTTGAGCCAATTTCAGACAGTAGCGATGAAGAAAAGATTTAGTGGATTGCTCTTGCTGACCGCCTTTCTGGCGGGTTGTGCCACACAGGAGAGAGAAGTGACGCTGAGTGTGCAAAACAGCGGATCTGCCGACAGGGAAAACCAGATGGTTGAAATCCCCTGGAACAACATTGCAGAAAAGCTTGGAACAGCGGCTGTGAAAAGCCTGATCCTGGTAGACGCCAACGGAAAACAACTGCCCTGGCAGCTGGTAACCAACGGTGCCGACAATAAATCAATCATCTTTCCGGTATCACTGAAAACAGGTGAAGCACAATCCTATCGCATCCTGGAGGGCGATCCCGAATCGTTTGAACCCCTTGTCTACGGACGACTGGTTCCCGAGCGAAAGGATGACTTCACCTGGGAGAACAACCGTACCGCCTTCCGGGTTTACGGTCCTGCGCTGAAGGCTACCGGAGAGATCAGCAATGGCATGGATTTCTGGGCGAAACGTACCGAATCACTGATCATCGACAAGTGGTATCGCGACGATCTTGCCGGAGTGGCTTCATATCATGAGGACCACGGAGAGGGACTCGACTTCTACAAGGTGGGCAGAACACTGGGTCTGGGTATGACCGCTCCTGTCAGCAATGAGGCACTCTGCCTGGGAGACAATTTCGTCACTGCCGAGATCATCGACAACGGACCGCTGCGCATCACCTTCCGACTTACCTACGAGCCCTACGCCGTGGGAGAGGAAATGGTGACTGAAACCCGCCTCTTCTCACTCGATGCCTACAGCCTCTTCAACAAGGTGACCAACATCTTTGAAACAGAACAGGAGGAGCTGACAGTGGCTACAGGAATCGTAACCGAGGAGACAGTTCCGCCGGTTACCTTCGGTGACACCAATGGCATCATAGCCTATGAAACACCCGGAAATGAAACGAACGGCACCATCTTCACCGCAGCCATACATCCCGGGGGATATGATGCGGTACAACTGCTCGACGGTCACTATGCCGGGCTGAAAAAGATATCGGCAGGTGAATCCTACACCACCTATGTGGGTGGAGGATGGAGTAACGCCGGCTTCGACAGCTTCGAAGATTGGGTGACTTTCCTGAAAGCAGAGAAAGATAAATTCGATCAACCCTTAACAATTGACATTCAATAAGATGCAAAATGTAGTTACTTTTGGCGAGATCATGCTGCGTCTGGTCACACCGGGATATAAAAGATTCATGCAGTCCGATAACCTCGGTGCCACTTTTGGCGGAGGCGAAGCCAATGTAGCTGTATCGCTTGCCAATTACGGCATACCTGTAGACTTTGTTACAAGGCTTCCGAAAAATGAAATCGCCGAATGGTGCCTCTCAGACCTGAGAAAATACAATGTAGGCACCCGTGAGATCCTTCGCGGCGGTGAACGGGTGGGTATCTACTTCCTCGAAACGGGAGCTGTGGCCCGTCCTTCAAAAGTTGTCTATGACAGGGCTCACTCATCCATCGCCTCGGTGGAAAAAGGGATGTTTAACTGGCGGGAGATATTGAAGGATGCCACCTGGTTCCACTGGACAGGCATCACCCCAGCCCTGTCGCAGGGTGCAGCCGACGCATGCCTTGAAGCGATTCAGACCGCCAACGAGATGGGTGTTACCGTCTCGTGCGACCTTAACTACCGCAAGAACCTCTGGAAGTACGGCAAGAAGGCATCGGAGATCATGCCGGAACTGGTAGAGGGATGCGATGTGATCCTGGGCAACGAGGAAGATGCAGAGAAGGTGTTCGGCATCAAACCGGAAGGGTTTGAGGTGGAACATACCGGCGGGGAGGTGGATGCAACCGAGTTTGAGTCGGTATGCAAACAGCTGATGCAACGGTTTCCCCGGGCAAAGAAGGTGATCATCA
>CAZBFS010000204.1:0-3156 GCA_964491215.1 uncultured Proteiniphilum sp. | reverse complement strand
GCTGCCGGCTACGGCGACTTCTGCGACCAGCTGGCCCGCAACAGCGGTGGCTTCGCCTTCCATACCAGGCTGTTCCCCGCCATCATGCAGGGAGAGCGGAGCGAAAGCTCCATCATCGGAGCGCTTGAGAAGGTGTTTGGATACAGACACCTCTTCGATGCCGTAGCCATCATTCGGGGAGGGGGTGCCACCTCCGACCTGAACTGTTTCGACAGCTATGCGCTGGCGGTCAATGTGGCACAGTTCCCGCTGCCGGTGGTGAGTGGCATCGGTCATGAACGTGATGTGACGGTGCTCGACCATGTGGCACACACCCGTGCCAAGACGCCCACGGCTGTTGCTGAGTTTTTTATCGGACACATCACCCAAACGGCAACCGAACTGGCGGACTTGGAAGAGCGTCTTGTCGTTCAAACCCGTTCTGTGTTGCAGGAGAAGGTGTCGCAGCTCCGTCTCCTGACCAAAGAGACCGTCCATCTCTCCGCCCTGTTGCTGCAAAGGGAGACCGCCCTGGTACAAAAGATATCGGACAGCATGCATCATCAGCTGAATCAGCGGATGCAGGAACAGCGTCATCAGATTGAGACCACTGAGCAATATATCCGGATGGTGTCACCGGTAAACGTGCTGAAAAGGGGATATACCCTCACTACCCGTCAGGGTCGCATCGTCACCTCCCTGCAAGCGCTCTCACCCGATGATGTGATCGAGACCCGCTTCCGGGATGGTGTTGCAACCTCAGTGGTGAGCGGTGTAAGAAGCGACAGGGAGACGGAAGCGAACTGAAAGAGATAATATCAAACAAAACAGATAGAGAAACCGATATGGAAAATTTGAGCTATACTGAAGCAAAGAAAGAGCTGACCACGATTGTCACCGCCATCGAGACGGGTGAGCTCGATGTGGATGCCCTTACTGAAAAGGTGAAGCGGGCATCGGAGCTGATCCTCTTTTGCCGGGAGAAGCTGACCCACACCGATCAGGAGTTACAGAAGATACTCGACGACATCGTATGAAACGAGCAGAACAGGAGAGTGTGATCATCGTCGCCGGCGGCAGGGGCCTTCGCGCGGGTGGTGAGCTGCCGAAGCAGTTCAGGCTGATTGGCGGCAAGCCGATGTTGATGCATACCATTGAGGCGTTTCACCGTTACAACCCGGCAATCACCATCGTGGTGGTGCTGCCTGAGGATTTCATAGACCATTGGGAGGAGCTGTGCCGGGCACATTCCTTCACACTGGCACATCGTACCAGGGCAGGCGGTGAGACACGCTTCCACTCCGTACGGAACGGGCTGGAGCTGATCCCACCGAAAGGGATGGTGGCAGTGCACGACGCCGCACGTCCCCTGGTGACCCCTGCGCTGATAGGCAGATGCTTCGCCGCCAGTGCCGCTCAGCGATGCGGTGTGATCCCGGTGGTACACCAGACGGACAGCGTACGCCTCCTCACCGATGAGGGAAGCCACATGCTCGACAGAGAGCTGCTGCGGGTGGTGCAGACCCCTCAGCTCTTTCCTGCCGCGGAACTGAAAGAAGCCTACAAAACAGCATATGATCCTGCTTTCACCGACGATGCCTCGGTAGCCGAGAAATATGGTCTCACCGTAATGCTGCTGGAGGGTGAGGAGAGCAATATCAAAATCACCACACCGTTTGACTTTCTGATAGCGGAGCAGTATCTTATTGATCTGCCAAAAAGATAGAAGTGGTTCATCTTTTTCAGAAAATAGGATAAAAAGTGGGTATAATAGAAAAAATTCATTCCATTTTGTCATCATATCATAGAATTTTATTACTTTTGATGAAAGAATACAAAGTTCACTTTCTATGGAAAAAATTGATAAGCTAGACAGACAGATTCTGGAGATCATCTCGCAGAATGCCCGCATACCCTTCCGCGATGTGGCAGAACAGTGTGGTGTATCACGTGCTGCCATCCACCAGCGTGTGCAGCGGATGATTGAGAATGAGGTGATTACAGGATCCGGCTATCACGTGAACCCCAAAGTGCTGGGCTATGCTTCCAGTGCCTATATCGGTGTGAAGCTGGAGAAAGGATCGATGTACAAGAATGTGATCCCCGAGTTTGACAAGATCCCGGAGGTGACCGAATGTCATTTTACCACAGGTCCCTACACGTTGCTGGTGAAACTGTATGCCCGCGATAACGAACATCTGATGGACCTGCTTAACAACCGCATCCAGGAGATCCCGGGTGTAGTCGCCACCGAAACGATGATCTCGTTGAGCCAGAGCGTAAAGCGCGAGATACCGATCATGCGGGAGGGCATCTGATTCGAATAATCTCAACGCACCTGTCACTCCTTCATCGGGACCTAACTGTTTTACCCGGTGAAGGGGTGATTTGTTAAATCCATTATTTCCCCTTACCTTTGCGCCGCATTTGAAGAGGGTGTATCACCCACATGGGTCCATTTGAGGCGGGTTGTGGCTGTTGATACAGAGGGTTTTTCCCCACAACAGCCATCACGTTTTAACACATCATCCTCCTCCCGGTTTTTGGTTTTCGATCCTTCGTAAAAGGCATTCGCCGATGCTTTCCCCCTTTTCTCCGGATATTTCAATCCGCTTTGCTGAACAGATAGTGTTTATCTGATTAGCTACATCATTGAATCATCAGAATTCAATCAACAAAAATATTTCGAATGGTTTATCAAAGAGTTTCACTTATTATTTTATTGTTTTTCACTGCATCATCATTGTACCCTCAATCCCAGGAAAAAGAGGATGGCTTCACCATTGGCGGAGCTCTTCGCTACAACCTGATGTCGACTAACTACGAGAGCGACGGCAACAAGCTCAACACGAAAACCGACTGGGATACATGGCGACTCAACGTGGATGGTTCGCACTCCGGCATCGACCTGAGCTTCGAGTACCGGTTCTATCCCTCCAGCGGGACCCATTTCATTCATCATGGATACCTGGGATACGGCTTCTCAGAGAAGGTATACATGATGCTGGGGGTATCGCAGGTACCCTTCGGTATCGCCGACTTTGCATCCCACTCCTGGTGGTTCCAGATTCCCTATTACCTGGGACTGGAAGATGACTACGACATGGGTGTGCGGTTCGATATCGCTGCAGCCGACAACCTGGATCTCTCACTGGCTTACTACCGGCAGGCGGAGCC
>CAZBFS010000203.1:0-3178 GCA_964491215.1 uncultured Proteiniphilum sp. | reverse complement strand
CACCCCTCCGCAAGCGGATGGTGAAAAATAAACTTACCAACATGGAGAAGGGAAAGGTGGCGTGCGATTACAAGATCCGGACAGTAAGATAAGCAGCTGATCAGCCGGCGCTGGTCAGCTGCTGCGCCGCCTTCTGATCCATAAACCAGTATAGATTTCCCGATTCCGGCTGCACCCGTGCTGCCGGATATTTTTTTGCGGCCTCATCCGGAAGGGTGACGATCTCTTTCACCTTCTCTGCCTTGTTGGCACCCGTGACCAGGAAGACCACGTTGCGGGCGGCGTTGATCGCCCTGCCGGTAAGAGTTACCCGTTGCTGGCCACTCAGCGGGTGGGTTGCTGCCACACAGTTGGCATTGCTCTCCCACAGCGCCATCTGGTGCGGGAAGATGGAGGCGGTATGTCCGTCATCACCCATGCCGAGCATCACGATATCGAAAACTGGCACTCCCCGGTGGTTCACCAGCTCATCCTGCAGCAGTTCGCCGTACCGATCTGCCTCAGCCGCGGGGTCATTCTCTCCCATCATTCGGAAAATATTCTCCTCCGCTACCGGCACAAAATCGAACAGGTGTTGTTTCGTCATCTTGTAGTTGCTCTCCTCATGGTCGGGTGGTACGCAACGTTCATCACCCCAGAAAAACTTTATTTTTTCCCACTCAATCTCTCCTTCGGGAAGCAATGCCCAATAGTCGAAGAGCGATTTTGGTGTTGAGCCGCCCGAAAGGGCTATTGTTATCTCTCTCTTTTCTTCGAGTAATCCTTTCAGCCATTCCGTGAAAGATCGGCTCAGCTCATCCGTTGTATTAAATATCTGTATGTTCATAATTTATAGCATTCAGCTCTCAGCAACATTGCAACGTGATCACAATTCACAATAGACGCCATCCTCCGCCAGGTTTTTGCAAGGATAGCGCCAGGTGTTTCCTCTTCCTTCAATCAAATCATCCGCTACATCGGGTCCCCACGATCCGGCAGGATATCCATGGAGGGGTGCTTTTTTTTCGTTCCCCC
Source organism: uncultured Proteiniphilum sp. (assembly GCA_964491215.1). Classification (GTDB taxonomy): domain Bacteria; phylum Bacteroidota; class Bacteroidia; order Bacteroidales; family Dysgonomonadaceae; genus Proteiniphilum. Next base: position 2,164 of record CAZBFS010000203.1, on the reverse strand, counting down.
AGTAATCGAGCACCGGCTGTACGAACCGCCATGTCTCTTTTGCGGCATCGCTGCTCATATAAAGGGTGTTGTCACCGGCCATACAGTCCAGGATCAGTCGTTCGTAAGCACTGGGTATATAGTGGTCGTTCAGTTCCGAATAATGAAAGTCCATGTTTACCGTTTTCACCTCGAACCCCCTGCCGGGTACCTTCATGCCTGTCTTTAGTAAAATACCCTCATCGGGTTGGATACGGAGGATCAGCTGGTTGTCCGATTGTGTTGAGGCATCGGACGATTTGAACAGTTTCTGTGGTGTGGGTCTGAAGTGTATCACCACCTCCGTCACGCTGGTGGGCATCCTTTTCCCAGTGCGAATATAGAAGGGGACATCCTGCCAACGCCAGTTGTCGACGAAGATTTTCATCGCAGTATAGGTCTCGGTGCGTGATTTCTCATCAACATTCATTTCCTGACGGTACCCTTTATAGTGCTTGCCCCGCACTGTTGCCTCCGTATACTGGCCTCTGATCACATTCATCTTCAGATCCCGTTCACTGAATGGCCGCAATGAGCGGAACACCTTCAATTTCTCATATCGGATATCTTCGGGGGTGATCTTGACAGGTGGTTCCATCGCCACCAGCGACAGCACCTGAAGCAGGTGGTTTTGAATCATGTCGCGAAGTGCTCCCGAGTGGTCGTAATAACCTCCACGCTCTTCCACGCCGATGCTTTCGGCAGCGGTGATCTCCACGTGCTGGATGAAGTTGCGGTTCCAGAGCGGCTCATAAATACCGTTCGCGAAACGGGTCACCATCAGGTTTTGTACAGTCTCCTTTCCCAGGTAATGGTCGATGCGATAGATCTGTTCCTCCTCAAAAAACTCCAACAATTCATCATTCAGGTTGATGGCCGACTCCAGATCATGGCCAAATGGTTTTTCAATAATGATCCTGCGAAACCCTTTGTGCTGAAGTGTGAGCCCCTGTCCATATAGGAATTTTGGGATGATGGTGTAGAGTGAGGGTGGAGTAGAGAGGTAGAAGGTATAATTTTGTCCCAGCTCATATTTCTTGTTCAGGGCGTGTAGCTTTTTGGTAACTGCCGCGTAATCCTCACCCTTGCCGGTGTCGATGCTCAGGTAGTAGAGCCGCGAGAGAAAGATCTCTATCTGCTCCGGTGCGGCATCCCTATAGTGAGCAAACCGAAGGATCCCCTCCTTCATCTTTTCTCGGAACTGTTTATCGGTCAGGCTTGAGCGGCTGACACCCAGCACTGCAAATCTCTCCGGTAGCGAGTCGTTCATGTGCATGTCGAAGAGAGCCGGGATCAATTTTCTATATGTGAGGTCGCCTGAGGCACCGAAGATAACCAGTGCCTGATTGTCTATTTTTTTCATTTTTAAAATGGTGATGCTATTTATCTCTAAACAAATCTACACATAAAATGTTGAAAGTGGTGCTGTGAATGAAAAAATCGAATGCCCATAGAAAGTAATCATCTATAGCTGTTTGATAATTAGATATTTTGTTGTATCTTTGCCGCTCAAAAATATTGTGCTTTTATTTAACAAATTAATTATTAATTAGGTATGAACAATTACGAAACCGTTTTCATTATGACTCCCGTTTTGTCTGATGCCCAGATGAAGGAAGCGGTTGAAAAATTCAAAAACCTCCTGACAGATCAAGGAGCTGAGATTGTAAATGAAGAAGACTGGGGGCTGCGTAAGCTGGCCTATCACATTGACAAGAAAACCACTGGTTTTTACACCTTCCTGGAATTCAATGCAGATCCCTCCGTGATTGACAAGCTGGAGATCAACTTCCGTCGTGACGAACGCGTGATTCGCTTCCTGACTGTGAAGCAGGATAAGTTTGCGCATGAATATGCCTTGAAGAGAAGGAATAACAAAGGCGGTAAGAAGCAGGAAGCACGTGGCGAAGAGACGCCCCGTGGAGCCAAAGCCGAAGTAGTATCAAAAGAAAAGGAGGACTAAGAATGGCCAAGCAATCAGAAATCAGATATTTGACTCCCCTGTCGGTGGATGTGAAGAAGAAAAAATATTGTCGTTTCAAGAAGAACGGTATCAAGTACATCGATTACAAGGATCCCGAATTCCTGAAAAAGTTCCTCAACGAACAGGGTAAGATTCTGCCGAGAAGAATTACCGGCACATCAC
>CAZBFS010000202.1:0-3204 GCA_964491215.1 uncultured Proteiniphilum sp. | reverse complement strand
ACATCCGACAACTGAAGGAGAAGAATATTCCTGTATTCTTTGAGAAGGAAAACATCAACTCCATGGATTCCAAGGGCGAGGTTATGCTCACCATAATGGCTTCTCTTGCCCAGCAGGAAAGCCAGTCCCTCAGCCAGAACGTGAAGCTGGGGCTTCAGTACCGCTACCAGCAGGGCGAAATCCAGGTCAACTGCAACCGCTTCCTCGGATACACCAAGGATGACGACGGGCACCTGATCATCGATCCAGAGCAGGCAGAAATCGTAAAGCGCATCTACCGAGAGTATCTCGAAGGCTCCAGCATGGATAAGATCGCCGACGGGCTTATGGCTGACGGTATCCTCACCGGCGCTGGCAAAACAAAATGGCACACCAGCACCATCAACAAGATTCTCCGAAATGAAAAGTACATGGGCGATGCCCTTCTTCAGAAAACATATACCACAGACTTCCTGACAAAAAAGCGGATCAAGAACAACGGCACCGTCCCTCAATACTACGTCGAGGGCGACCACGAAGCAATCATTCCGAAGGAGCTCTTCATGCAGGTGCAGGCAGAGCTTGTCCGCCGCCGAGTGGTTCATGTCAGCCCAACAGGCAAGAAACGCAGCTTCTCATGCAATCACTGCTTTGCACAGATGGTTTTCTGCGGTGACTGCGGCGAACTTTATCGGCGTGTCCACTGGAACAATCACGGCTGCAAGTCCATTGTCTAGCGCTGCATCAGCCGCTTGGAGCCCACCTCCGCAGAAATGAACTGCACCAACCGGACGGTTAACGAGCTCCTGCTGCAGGAGATCACGGTCAAGGCCTTCAATCAGATTCTCTCAGAACGGGACATTTTCCTGAAAACCTTACAGCAAAACATCGCCAAGGCTGTGGTCAACGCTGACACCCTATCGCCGGACGGCATTCAGAGTAGGCTCTTGGAACTGCAAAAGGAGCTCATCAAGAAGGCGAACAACAAGCAGGACTACGATGCCATCGCTGACGAGATTTTCCGGCTCCGCGACCAGAAAGAACAGTCCGAGGTCGACAGCCATCATAGGGAAGAAGCCATGAACCGGATTAAGGAACTTCAGGATTTCATCGCCGGGCAGGAAACCGACATCACAGAGTTTGATGAGGCTCTGGTCAAAAAGCTCATAGAGAAGATCACCGTCTTCTCCGACCACTTCACCGTGGAATTCAAGTCCGGGATCACAATCGACATCGAAGCATAAAAAGGCTCCCTTACTACCGATGATGGCAGTGTGGGAGCCTTGGTCTGTTATTCCTCTGATTTGGAAGATGCCCACTCCATTGCTTTTTTCATTCTTTCCTCAAACATCTCTGCCGGGACGAGAGCTATGCCTTCCTTATCGTCACTGAGCACAATTAATCTTTGTCCGCCGGTAAGACCGAATCTTTCACGAGCGGCTTTGGGAATTACAAGTTGTCCGCGCTCGTTTATTGTCACTGACCCCCATATATTTCTTCCTTTTGGCGCAGGTGGAATGCTCTCTTTTCCATCTATTGTTTCTGTTTTTATCAGACTATCAATCGTAACACCATAGATATCTGCAAGACGCTTGCATTTTTCAATATCCGGAACGGTTGCGCCGCTCTCCCATTTTGCATAAGCCTGACGAGAGATATCTATTTTTTCGGCAATTTCTTCCTGAGAAAAACCATGTATATTACGAAGCATAATAAGATTTTCTTTTAACATAATGTCCTCATTTCGATAGCAGCGAGTTTACCGCTTCAATATAGAAAGCACTATGAGCAGTATGAATCACATGGTCACTGTTCTCAGTCTCGACCAATCGGCAATTATCACCTATATAAGATACCGCCCTCTCGGCCTGTTCTCGGGATGCCGCACACAGATAGGTTCCGTTCTCGTGAACATTCTCCTTCGCATGAATATAAACACAGGGGACTTCTATTGCTGACAATATTTTCTCATGTGTCAGACCGTGATTCCAGCTTAGGTCATAGAATCGTTCACCGTATACAAAATCATATTCCTTGGCATATTCAAAAACATACCAGATGGAAGCCGGTAGGAAACCTATCTGAACAGCCTCGTCAGGTTTTTTCTGATACTGCTTTTGTGCATAGTCTGCGATTCTCGGCATTGCATCAGCCATGTATAGCTGTCCCCAGTAACAATGACGCAAATAGTAGCTTTCCCAACACTCCGTTTTCTCTGACTGGTTCCAATCATGCAACGGTTTGTAGGTATCAAGATAAGCAAAGCTATCTTCCCAGCCTTCTCCTTCAGTAGAGAATACAGGAGGATCTTCCAGCACTGCTCCAGCTATGTTTTGACCGCCGTATGCCGCAATATAGGCGGCAGTAAGAGCTCCGTTCGAATGACCCGCCACAACTGTGGGCTCGCCAATAACATGATCGACAAACCAAATGAGGTCATCTCCATTTACATCAAGATAATACAGACTTTCATCGTGTGTTGATTCTCCATGACCGTAAACATCGACCGCGTAGATATGCCAATTTTTACTAAGCTCCGGCAACACAAGAGCATAGTCTTCCCAGATGCCCATCTGCCCGTGGATTAACAGAAGCGCAGGTTTTTCATTGCTCACTTCACCATAGTTTATTACATTACCATTCGGAAGAGTAATCTGTTTCTCCACTGCGCCTGCTGTCTTCAGTGCTTTCTCATATTTGCCATACCAATGCGTGTTGTGATGCCAATAAAGTCCGAAAGCAACAATGGCAGCTACAATTATAATCAATAATACTATACCGACAATTTTCATTGCTTTTTTCATGAGAACCTCCGTGTTTGATTCTTATGAAAATTGTAATGAAAAGTTGCCCGATTATCTACCAATCAAAGATGTCAAAAATTATCAATCTTTGTTATGTTTGGTTGCGTAGTTCCCCGCAAAAACCTTGATTTTTGCCTTGACATCCATCTCACAGCCACAACTCCCCGACATCTAACTCGGCAACTCAACATAGTGACATCTATCGTGGCAACTCAACTCTCACACTTTTTGCCCCAGATTGCCCTTGGATAAGTTACCGCAGACTATTACCCGCTCCACCCGCTGGAAACCATCGGGAGCCGAAAAACGCCTGAAATCAAGGGCTTTCGCGCCTATTTTCCTTCGACCCGTGACATCAATACCACCGTCTCCACATGCCCTGTCCTCGGAAACACATCGACCGGTCAAGTCATATACTTCG
>CAZBFS010000201.1:0-3213 GCA_964491215.1 uncultured Proteiniphilum sp. | reverse complement strand
CAACCATCAGAGAGATCCTACAACCGTAACTGGGAAGATTCATCACAGGGCAACAGCTACGGCAATCAGGAAGGTGCTCTCAGGAAACGTCGTCCCAGGGTAGGGGAACGTAGCGTTCCACAGCGAAGGGGCCCGGGAGGGAACCAGGGTAATCGTAGCTGGGGCGGCCCGTCACAGCAGCGTGACGCGCAGACAACCATGGGTCCCGGCGGTAAGAGGCTGAAAAAGAAAAAACCGTTCAAGCAGATCAAGTACAAAGAAAATGCCGATCCCAACGCACCCATCCGCCTGAACAAGTACCTGGCCAACGCCGGGATTTGCTCCCGTCGTGAGGCTGATGAATTTATCACGGCCGGCGTGGTGAAAGTGAACGGTGAAGTGGTGACCGAGCTGGGTACCAAGATCACACGCGCCGATGAGGTGATGTTCCACAACCAGCCGGTGCGGTTGGAGAGCAAGGTCTACGTACTGCTGAATAAGCCCAAGGGTTTTGTGACCACCACCGACGACCCGGAGAACCGTAAGACGGTGATGGAGCTGGTGAAGAGTGCCTGTTCCGAAAGGATCTACCCGGTGGGGCGTCTCGACAGGGCTACCACAGGTGTGCTGCTGCTCACCAACGACGGCGATCTGGCATCGAAATTAACACATCCCAAGTATGAGAAACGGAAGATCTACCAGGTGTGGCTCGACAAGCCGGTGGTGATGGAACATATGCAGGCGATTGCCGACGGCATTGAGCTGGAGGACGGTGAGATTCATGCCGACGCCATCAGCTACGTGACCGAGGAGGATCTCACCCAGGTGGGTATCGAGATTCACTCCGGCAAGAACCGTGTGGTGCGTCGTATGTTCGAGAAGCTGGGCTACCACGTGCTAAAGCTCGACAGGGTTTATTTTGCAGGGCTCACCAAGAAAAAGCTCTCACGCGGCAAATGGCGCTACCTCTCAGAACAGGAAGTGAACATGCTGCGCATGGGTGCCTTCGATTAACAATGTATTAACTTTTTCCTCCGTCATCGTACGGAGGGAACTTTTTATAATAGATTAAGCATAAAGTCTCTCTTTTTGAGAGATCCAGTCAGGTATGAAACAAATCAAAAGAACAAAGATCTCGGAAGCATTAAAGCTTACAAGCTTCGGTGAGGAACTGAATTTGAAAGGGTGGGTACGCACCCGCAGAGGTAACAAGAATGTGGGATTCGTCGCACTGAACGACGGATCGACCATCAACAACATACAGATTGTGATTGATATTGCACAGTTTGGTGAAGAGTTTCTCAAACCTATCACCACCGGTGCCTGCATCAATGTGAACGGTCGACTGGTGGAGTCGCAAGGACAGGGTCAGACTGTAGAGATTCAAGCCACAGAGGTGGAGATATACGGTGGTGCCGATCCTACAACTTATCCCCTGCAGAAGAAGGGTCACTCACTCGAGTTTCTTCGAGAGATCGCACACCTGCGTCCCCGCACCAACACTTTTGGAGCCATCTTCCGCATGCGGCACCATATGTCGTACGCCATTCATAAGTTCTTTAACGACCGTGGGTTCTACTATTTCCATACTCCCATCATCACTGCTTCGGATGCTGAGGGGGCTGGTTCCATGTTCAACGTGACCACACTTGATGCGGCCAACCCGCCCCGCAATAAGGAGGGTAAAGTTGACTACACACAGGATTTCTTCGGCATGCAGACCAACCTCACCGTATCAGGTCAACTGGAGGGTGAGCTGGGAGCAATGGCACTGGGTGCCATCTATACCTTCGGACCCACCTTCCGTGCGGAGAACTCAAATACACCGCGCCACCTGGCCGAGTTCTGGATGATTGAACCGGAGGTTGCCTTCTACGATAACAACGATAACATGGATCTGGCGGAGGCATTCCTGAAGTACCTGATCGGCTACGCACTGGAGCATTGCAGTGAGGATATCGCCTTCATGGCCAAGATGTATGACAATGAGCTGACAGAGCGGCTGAAGTTCGTGGTGGAGAACGATTTCGTGCGACTCACCTATACCGAAGGGGTGAAGATCCTGGAGGAGTCGGGAGAGAAGTTCGAGTTCCCCGTATACTGGGGTGCAGACCTGCAGTCGGAACATGAACGTTACCTGGTGGAGAAGCACTTTAAGCGTCCGGTGATCCTGACCGACTACCCTCGTGATATCAAATCGTTTTACATGAAGCAGAACGAGGACGGCAAGACGGTACGCGCCATGGATGTGCTCTTCCCCAAAATCGGCGAGATCATCGGCGGATCGGAACGTGAAGCAGATTATGACAAGCTGATGAAACGGATCGAGGAGACTGACATGCATACCGATCCCATCTGGTGGTACCTCGAAACACGCAAGTTCGGTACAGCTCCTCATGCCGGCTTCGGCCTCGGCTTCGAGCGACTGATGCTCTTCATCACCGGGATGACAAACATCCGTGACGTGATTCCATTTCCCCGCACACCAAACAACGCGGAATTTTAAGATTGAGAGTTTATAGATGAATAAGATACGCAATTTTTGCATCATCGCCCATATTGATCATGGGAAGAGCACACTGGCCGACCGACTGCTGGAGTTCACCAAGACCGTGGAGGGTAAAGATCTTCAGGCGCAGGTGCTCGACAGCATGGATCTGGAGCGGGAACGAGGCATCACCATCAAGAGCCACGCCATCGAGATGGCCTATCAGTATGAAGGGGAGAACTACACCCTCAATCTGATCGACACACCGGGGCATGTGGACTTCTCATACGAGGTGTCACGATCCATCGCTGCCTGCGAGGGTGCCCTGTTGGTGGTCGATGCTGCCCAGGGCATTCAGGCACAGACCATCTCGAATGTCTACATGGCCATCGAGCATGACCTGGAGATCATCCCGGTACTCAACAAGGTGGACCTGGAAAGCGCCATGCCCGACGAGGTGGAGGACCAGATCGTGGACCTGCTGGGTTGCAAGCGCGAGGAGGTGATCCGTGCCAGCGGCAAGACAGGCATCGGCATTGAGGCGGTCCTGAAGGCGATCATTGAAAGGGTGCCTGCACCGGTGGGCGACCCCGATGCCCCGCTGCAAGCACTGATCTTCGACTCGGTGTTCAACTCCTTCCGCGGCATCATCGCCTACTTCAAGATCGTGAACGGCTCCATCCGCAAGGGTGACCAGGTGAAGTTCATCAACACCGGCAAAGAGTATGAAGCCGATGAGGTGGGGA
>CAZBFS010000200.1:233-3234 GCA_964491215.1 uncultured Proteiniphilum sp. | reverse complement strand
AGGTAAATTTACCTACGCCCCAATCTATATGGCAATGTTCTTAGAAAAAAGCAATGCTACACCTGAGTTTTATAAAGTGGATTTGAGTGGGTTGATGTAGATATATTACGATTGTATGATGGTTACCCAACTTCACTTCTCAATCATATCGATATCCCGCAACCAAGAGAGCACCCGGAAGGGCCATTCGTTCACGGTGTGACCCGTATTGCGCAGTCCGTACCCGTGCCCGCCGGAGGGATAGATGTGCAGGGCAGCGGGCACCTTTGCTTCCTTCAGCGCATAATAATAAAACAGGCTGCTGTTGACATAGCTCTTGTCATCTTCTGTCTGAATCAGGATGGTGGGCGGTGTGTTTTGGTCGACCTTCAGTTCGGGATAGATGGAGAAATTTTCACCGGCGAGGTATGCCGGGTAGACCAGGATGGAAAAGTCGGGACGCAGGCTCACCTCGTCGAAGGAATCGACTTTCGGATAGGTGCGCTCACCGTAGTTGGTACTGGCTACAGCCGACAGGTGCGCTCCGGCCGAGAAGCCCATCACGCCAATCTTGTTTGCATCGATATGCCATTCAGCAGCATGGGCACGGGTATAAGCGATGGCACGCTGCAAGTCCTGTAGCGGAGCCGCATGCTTCTCCAGCCCCTCGCGGCGCGGCACACGGTATTTCACCAACACGCAGTTGATGCCAAAGCTGTTGAAACGTTTGCAAATCTCTGAACCCTCGAGGTTGTATGCCAGGATGTTGTAACCACCTCCGGGATTCACGATGATGGTAGCACCTTTGTTGTTATCGGCGGGAGCCGGATAGAAAGTCAGCGTGGGTTCACTCACATTGCTGATGCGCAGCACGGGGCAGCCGGCCACCTTGTTGCCACCCAGGTCGTCCACCTGCTTCATCTTCCCCGTTTCACCCGGTGCACCGTTGGGGAATAACAACACCGGTTTTTCCTGTGATTGGATAGGCATTGTTGCAAAGACAATAAAAAGCAGAAAAACTATTTTTCGCATAGTAGATAAATTTCAGTATGAAAATTGTGTGATTACCGATCACAAATATAATACTTTTAACCATTTCTTCTGATCATGACCATTATTTTCGGTGCTTCATTCGGAACTATTTTACTCTTTTACTTTGCGATGCTTCATTTTACCAAATACTCCGTATCTTTGCACCATCAATTACAATTGCAGCAAATGGAGCAAAAACAAACCCTGCTCGGCATGACGCTTGCCGAAATCACCGAAAGCGTCACGGAACTGAATCTTCCCAAGTTTACTGCCAAACAGATTGCCGACTGGGTTTACCTGAAACGGGTGAAGACAATTGACGAGATGACCAACATCTCACTGAAAAACAGGGAGCTTCTGGCTGACAGGTTCAATGTGGGCCGCTCGGAACCGCTCGACATCAAGACATCGGTCGACGGCACCCGCAAGATGCTCTTCAAAACTGCCGGTGGCAAGTTCATCGAAACAGTCACCATCCCCGAAGACGACCGCCTTACCATCTGCGTCTCCTCCCAGGTGGGCTGCCGCATGAACTGCGACTTCTGCATGACCGGAAAACAGGGGTTCCACGACAACCTCACCGCTGGTGAGATACTCAACCAGGTCTACTCGGTGCCCGATTCAGAGGCGATCACCAACCTGGTGTTCATGGGCATGGGTGAGCCGCTCGACAACTACAAGCAGGTGAAGAAGGCATCAGAGCTGCTGATGGCCGACTATGGCCTGGCATGGAGTCCCAAGCGGATCACCCTCTCCACCATCGGTCTCACCTCCAACCTGAAACGATTCCTCGAGGAGAGCAAATGCCACCTGGCCATCAGCCTCCACAACCCCATACCGGAAGAGCGCCTCGCCATCATGCCCATCGAGAAGTCGGCACCCGCTGCCTCAGTGATCAGCCTGCTGCGCGACCATGACTGGAGCCATCAGCGCCGTCTATCGTTCGAGTACATCATGTTCGACGGGGTCAACGACACCCTGCTCTATGCCCGTGAGCTGACAAAGCTGCTAGCTGGCCTTGACTGCCGTATCAACCTGATCCGCTTTCACGTGATCCCTATGAGCAACCTGCGCCCCTCCACGGAACAGAACATGATCAAATTCCGCGACTTCCTCACCGCCAAGGGGTTCATCAGCACCATCCGTGCCTCCCGGGGCGAGGATATCTTCGCAGCTTGTGGCATGCTCTCCACTGCTAAAATCGGAAAAAGCTGACGCTTACATTTCATTTCCACGCAAATAGTTGTATATTTGCTTGATTAATGTGCTATCAAGTGACACATAAAAAAGATATCTTATGAAACATGCAGCTATTACCCTCAGTTTCATCGCATCGTTACTGCTCCTCTTTTCGTGTAACACCGCAGGCAGTTTTATGAACGCATCCGGATCATCCAACGAAGTGCTCGTGGTGATGGATGACACGTTATGGGAAGGAGAGGCCGGCAGTGCGCTCTTTGATGTGCTTAACAGCGACACGAAGGGTCTGCCGCAGCCGGAACCCAACTTCAGCATCATTCAGATTGCACCTGAGAACTTCACCCGCACCATCCGGATGGCACGCAATGTGATTATCCCGGATATCTCCACGATTTACAGCAGTTCCAAATTTACTGCCGACATTGATAAATATGCGACCGGACAGGTGATCATGAATATCCAGGCACCCGATACGGCGACCTTCACCGCTTTTGTGAGTGAAAACAGACAAAGCATCATCGACTATTTCGTCACCAAGGAACTGGAACGCAACGGCAAATTTCTGAAACATCAGATCTCCGACCCACTCTCGCGTGCACAACAGATGTTCGGTATCAACATTCATTTCCCCAAGGGTCTGACCAATGTCACCGAACACCCCAACTTCTACTGGGCCACCAACAATGCGCCCCAGGGTCGCAAAGACGTCGTCATCTACCAATTCCCCTATACCACCGAAACAGTCTTCGAGAAAGATTCACTCATCGCCATCCGCAACCGCACACTGGGA
>CAZBFS010000200.1:0-223 GCA_964491215.1 uncultured Proteiniphilum sp. | reverse complement strand
CAAAGGTTCATTCAACTCAGAGATGACCACGGCAATGATATACCCACCCGACTACCGTCGTATCGAGGTGGATGGCATCTTCCGCGCCGAGCTGCGGGGTCTGTGGGAGATGACCACCGATATGATGGGAGGCCCCTTTGTGATGCAGGCGTTCGTGAACGACAACACTGGAATGGTGGTGGTGGTGGAGACATACATCTATGCACCGGAGAGCAACAAACGA
>CAZBFS010000199.1:0-3250 GCA_964491215.1 uncultured Proteiniphilum sp. | reverse complement strand
TGGATGCCCATACCCACAAATACATCACCACCGGCCTGAACGAGAACAAATTTGGCATCAATGAACAGGACCTGCCTGCCGTGCTGCGGATGATTGCCGACGGGGGACATATCAACCTGATCGGTATGCATTTTCATATCGGATCACAGATCACTGACCTCTCCTCGTTCGAGGATCTCTGCGTGAAGGTGCTGGAGTTGCGGGAGTGGTTTCATGAACAGGATATCACGCTGCCGGTAATCAACGTGGGAGGTGGCCTGGGCATTAATTACCATCACCCGAACCATTTTCCCATGGCCGACTTCGAGTCTTACTTCCGGTTGTTCGAGAAATACCTGAAGCTGGAAGAGGGTCAGACCCTCCACTTTGAACTCGGCCGCTCGGTGGTGGCACCCTGCGGCTCGCTGATCACACGGGCTGTCTACGTGAAAGAGGGTATCCAAAAAAAGTTCCTGATCGTGGATGCCGGTATGACGGAATTGATCCGTCCGGCTCTCTATCAGGCTTTCCATCATATAGAAAACATTAGTTCGGAGAAACCTTATACTACATACGATGTAGTGGGTCCCATTTGTGAGTCGAGCGATGTCTTTGTCCGTGACTTCATGCTGAACGAATCACAGCGTGGCGATTTGATCGCCATCCGTTCGGCGGGTGCTTACGGAGAGACGATGGCTTCCACATACAATTGCAGAGAGATACCTCTCTCCCGCTTCTCTGACAACCTATAAGACCTGTTACATGGAATACCTTTCCCTGCTTGTCTCAGGGCTTTCGCTTACCGAGTGGATCCTGGGTGGTTTGTTGTTGTTCTTCTTCTTGATTCAGATGCTGTTTTATCTTGTGGTTTACAACAGCCCCTACCGTCATCATAAAAAACAACACGCTTCATCTTCACCGGATACAGAACTGCCCCCCATTTCGGTGATCATCCCCTCAAAGAACAACTCGGAAGAGTTGGCTGAAAACCTGCCTTTCATTCTGGAACAGGATTACCCCAATTACGAAGTGATTGTTGTCAATAGTGGCTACACCGATGAGACCGACATGGTATTGAAAGCAGCTGCATTGAAATATCCGCACCTCTACCACACCTTTGTCCCGGACGAGGCAGACAACATCAACGAAAAGAAGCTGGCGCTCACCATTGGCATCAAGGCTGCAAAGCATGAACATCTTCTCTTTACCGAAGCATATTGCAAACCCTGCACACCCCTCTGGATCAGAGAGCATGGCAGTGCTTTCGCACAAGGCATGGATATTCTATTGGGATTCAGCCGACTGAAGATTGATAAAAAGGTAAAGATGCACAGTTTCATTCGGTTCGACAACCTGATGCACCATCTTAAATTTCTCTCCATGGCACTGCTGGGCAGGCCATATATGGGTATCGGGCGTAATCTGGCCTACCGCAAGGAGCTTTTCTTCCGGAACAAGGGTTTCTCCTCCATCCTGCACATCGATGCCGGTGAAGATGATCTTTTTATCAACCGGATTGTTAAAGGCGTCCGTACCGGTGTAGTGATCTCGCCGGAAAGCATGACCGAAACCCACGGCATTGATGACTTCCTCACCTGGCGCTCCCTGAAATCGAGGTATCTCTACACCAAGCAATTCTACTGTGGTGTGGGACCCCGTCTCCTTAACCTGGAGAGCTTCACGCGCTATGCCTTCTATCTGCTGTTGTCTGTCGCGATTATCCTGAGCCTGTTCACCGGTTCCTGGCTGATCACCGGCACCGCCCTGCTACTCTTCCTGATTCGTTACGGCGTACAGTTGTGGATGTTCAACAGAACCAGCAAGCTGCTTAATGATACCGGTTACCACATTAACCTGCTGTTGTATGATCTGTTCCAACCGTTTAACAATTTCCGTTTCCGGCGATATGCGAACAAAAGAACCAGATACAGACGTTGAGCAGCGGAAAGAGATAGAAATGATGACATCTTGTCAGTATTGTCGGGAATGATTCCACCCTCTCCCGGTTAAATCGGGTTAATCGGTTATTCTTTCCGTTAAAAGTGTTAAAAGCCACGCCAACTCTCCTTTTACTGTATGATTTTTGTGTTACATTTGCTGTAATGAGAAACAACAATAAACTTCAAACCCAACAATATGAATACAAGTAACACAAAAAACGTGATTGCAATCCTGTTGGTTGCAATTTTAAGTTCAGTCATCACCCTCTTCGGGTATCACATGATCCGCGGGAATGAAGGCAGATCAACTGCCGGCAACTCCTCCGGCAACTCCACAACGGAAGAGATGGGTATGCTCGCCGATTCATTCGGTCAGGACAAGAATATGGTGCTCACCAGCCTCACCACCTCTGATGGATATCCTGATTTCACGGAAGCAGCTACCCGCTCGGTCGACGGCGTAGTACACGTCAAGACAAAGACCATCAGCCAGCAGCAATACATCAACCCCTTCGATTTCTTCTTCGGCTTTGGCGACCGCATGCCTTCACAGCCACGTGAACAGGTTGGCTTCGGCTCCGGGGTGATCATCTCGAAAGATGGATTCATCATTACCAACAACCATGTGGTAGAGAATGCCACGGAGGTGTCGGTCACGCTGAACGATAACCGTGAGTTCACCGCCAAGGTGGTGGGTGCCGACCGACAGAGCGATATCGCCCTGCTCAAGATCGATGGTGATGAGTTTCCTTACCTCACCTTCGGCAACTCAGACGCCCTGCAGGTAGGTGAATGGGTGCTTGCCGTGGGCAACCCCTTCAACCTCACCTCTACTGTCACTGCAGGTATTGTAAGCGCCAAGAACAGGGGCAACGTGATGGGTGGAGGCCTCGGCATCCAGTCCTTTATACAGATCGACGCGGCAGTCAATCCCGGCAACAGCGGGGGCGCGCTGGTCAACACGCGCGGTGAGCTGGTGGGAATCAACACTGCCATCTATTCGCAAACCGGCAATTTCGCAGGTTATGCCTTCGCCGTGCCCATCTCCATAGCGGGCAAAATTGCAGCCGACCTGAAGGAGTACGGTACGGTACAGCGTGCGCTGCTGGGCATCCAAGTCCCCAATATCGAAAACATCCGCAGGGAGAATCCCGAGCGGGCACGTGAGTTGTCACAGATCAAAGGGGTACTGGTGGAGGACTTCTCCGACAGGAGCGCGGCCAAGGCTGCCGGTATCCAGAAGGGTGACATCCTGACAGCGATCAACAATGTACCGATCCGCAATTTTGCAGAACTGCAAAGCCAGCTGAACCGCTATCGTCCCGGCGACA
>CAZBFS010000198.1:0-3258 GCA_964491215.1 uncultured Proteiniphilum sp. | reverse complement strand
TCACTTCCGCGTTCTCCAGGGCGACGATCTCCACGATGGCAGCATGCAGCTGGTTCTCATCGCGCATCGGGGCTGTACACCCCTCCAGGTAGCTCACGTATGAGTCATCGTCTGCCACGATCAGGGTGCGTTCAAACTGGCCCGTGTTGGCCGTGTTGATGCGGAAGTAGGTGGATAGCTCCATCGGACATCTTACCCCCTTGGGGATGTAGACGAAGGAGCCATCGCTGAATACAGCCGAGTTGAGCGCTGCATAGTAGTTGTCCTTATAAGGCACCACCGTAGCCATGTACTTCCTCACCAGGTCGGGGTGATGCTTCACCGCCTCACTGAAGGAGCTGAAGATGATCCCCTTTTCGGCAAGCACCTCCTTGAAGGTGGTCTTCACCGAGACACTATCCATCACAGCATCCACGGCCACGCCGGTCAGCTGCTTCTGCTCCTCGAGAGGAATACCCAGTCGTTCGAAGGTCCTGAGCAGCTCAGGGTCCACCTCATCGAGGCTCTGGGGTGTCTTGCGCTTGGTGGGATCGGCATAATAGATGATTTCCTGAAAATCGATGCGAGGGATCTTCAGGTGAGCCCACTCCGGCTGCTCCATGGTGAGCCAATGGCGGTAAGCCTTCAGTCGGAACTCCAGGAGCCATTCCGGCTCCTCCTTCTTCGAGGAGATAAGCCGTATCACATCTTCGTTAAGTCCCTTCTCAATCACTTCGGTCTCCACGTCGGTGGTGAAACCAAATTTATACTCCTGTGTTGTTAATTCGTTTAATATCTGATCCTGATCCAGTTCTTGCATAGCTATTGCGAAATTATCGGGTCGTAGTGACCGGTATGAATAGGTTGGGCGGTAGATGCCGCCCGACTTTTAGTAACAACCGTAAGACCGCTTTTGTTGTACAAAGATACTCCTTTTTCATCAATTTAATTGATCGCCGATGGTAAAACGATAGCTTGAACAAATCTCTTCCGAAGAATGTTACAATTGATGAAACATAAAAACATCTCAGATATGAAAAAAGGATTCCTGTTATTGATAACGATCTTCGCGGCTTTCGGTCTTATGGCGCAGTCGCATTACAAAGTTGACCCGGCACACACCTCTGTGAACTTCAAGGTGAAGCACAGTGGCATCACCTTCGTAAATGGAAGATTCGAGAAGTTCGATGGCGGCATCATTGGCAGTCTCAACAAGATGGAAGAAGCAAGGGTCTTCTTTAACGTGGATGTCACCAGCATCAATACCAGTGTTCCCATGCGCGATGACCACCTGCGCAGTGCCGACTTCTTCGACGTGGAGAACTTTCCCGCGATGACATTCGAAAGCACGCACATTGAAAAGGTGGATGAGAAGAATTACAAACTACATGGCAAGCTGCAGATCAAGGATGTGACCAGAGATGCCATCTTCGACGTGATCTACGGCGGTGTGGTAAAAGGAGAGAATGGTGCTGTGACGGCAGGTTTTATTGCCAAAAGCAACATTAACCGTCTCGAATACAATGTGGCTTATGATCCTGATGGTGCCGGTATCGGCAAAGAGGTGATAATCACCCTCTATCTTGAGTTCAAGAAAGCTCTACAGTAAAAAAAATCAGCCGGTTTGTTTAGTGGCTGATCATTTTTCATTTGTTAAGGGAGGCCTGTGGGTCTCTCTTATTTTTGTGATTTGCAGTAACGGGCGATGACACTTTCGGGAGATAGAATTTCAGTAAGCTTGCTGTAAGGGATTGTCACATCAATCACGCCCATGGCGTAGGGGGCAATCTCATACTGGTTGTAAGCATAGTGTATGGCGCTGTCGCTCAACCAGAAGTTGTTGTTGGGTACGATGTCCTCAATGGTGAAGAATCCTTTCATCAGCAGTGAGTCGGGCTCCGTCACCGCATGGTCCTCCATCAGCTGTGCCACGATAATCTCTGTGAGAGGCCGGTAGTAGCCTGGCAGGAACAGATCCTCCTCGGAGATAGTATAGAGCCGGTTCAGGTCGATGTTGGTGTAGGTGAGCCTGTGCGATCCGTGTGCACCACCCTCGTAATCACTATATGCCACGCTATAGCTCAACAGCGAGTCGCTCACATGGAGCAGCTCGTTTCGGATATCCAGCGTATACCAGTACCAGGCCGGCATGTCACCTCCCATCATAGCCTTATCTTCGTAGTAGCTGTTGGAGAGGGAGCGATACCGTTCGCGATAGGTGTCGTTGAACAGGGTTATTGCTTCCTGTGGCATCATGGTATCATAGCGAACATCACCGAAGAAGGTTCCTGTGAAGATCTGCTGCAGGCGGGCCAACGAGGCCTCATCCCGGAATTTCACAGGATAGGTGAAGGAGAGGTTCAGCACCGCATGGGGCAGGGTGGTGTCGCTCACCGACAGGAGCGGTATATGTTCATTCACCACCTCTGTTTCAAACCGGATGTCGCGGCAGGAGCTCATCAGCAGTAGTGCTGCTGCAAGCATGATGAATAGGGTGAATCGCTGTCTCTGCATTATCGTTGGGGTTATTGTATGATCTGTCTGATGGCTCCCAGCTCAGGGTAGAACAGCACCTTGATGGGTTGCTTCATGTTTCCGAACATCCGTTTGGCCAGTACCTCTTTCGATCCGTACTGCACCACATCAACCTCCTGTTCCACGATGGTTTCATGGCGGAACTCAATCACCAGGTCGGCCTTTCCCGGTATGTTGTAAACCAGTCCGCTGCTCAGCTTGTCCTCCAGCCTCTTCAGTTCCCGTTCCGAGAGGTTCATCTCCACTTTGGGGGTCTTGTTACGCAGTGAGAAGTAGATCGGTTCACCCGCCAGGTTGTCCGCATCCACGGGACCCAGCCGCTCCGAAAAGCGAGCCACGACCTGCCGGTCAATATTGTTCGCATCGGGTATCACCCCATAGCTCACCGTCAGGTATTCAATGACTGTCGTTCCTGTGAAAAGACCGGTCAGCGCTCTCTCCTGAAGATCGATCTGATCCATCACCACCTTGTAGGCGGTGCCGTCAGGAGGCATGCTTTCCGCTTCGCCGGTGAGGATGTCGGTGCGGGTGCGACGCAGGTCGAGGATCTGACGGGCTACCAGCTCTGCCTGCTTGGCTTTTGAGCCGGCCATCAGCGTTTCCTGTGAGAAATAACGACGTGGGTTGAGATCGGGTGTGTTACTGGTGGGTAGTTTCATCTCGTTGGTGGCTGTCATCTCCTCCTCGCTGTTGACAGCGACAATCACTCCATCCTCGCGCAGGGTGACGTAGGGTTCTAACGTC
>CAZBFS010000197.1:453-3296 GCA_964491215.1 uncultured Proteiniphilum sp. | reverse complement strand
GTGCTGTCCACGATGATGGTGCGTACCAGATCGCCCACATCGGCTGTTTCACCACCAGTGGGATAGATATTCACACCCAGGGTAGCCAACTCCTCACACAACTCATTGGTACCGTTGATGATGGCCGCAATCACCTCACCGGGAATCAGACTCTTGTTGCGCCCGATGGTTGAAGACAATAGTATGTTGTCGGTGGCACCTACGCAAAGCAGGTCGTCCAGGTTCATGATAACTGCATCCTGAGCAATTCCTTTCCAGACGGAGAGATCACCCGTTTCACGCCAGTATATGTAAGCCAGCGACGATTTGGTGCCGGCACCGTCGGCATGCATGATGTTACAGTAGTCGGGATCATTGCCCAGGTAATCGGGCACAATCTTGCAGAATGCTTTCGGATAAAGACCTTTGTCGATATCTTTTATCGCGTTGTGCACATCCTCCTTAGAGGCGGATACACCACGCTGATCGTAACGTTGATTGCTCATCGAATGCTTGTTTCTTCGGTTTATGCAAAGATAGTAAATAATCACCGTTCATCAGGACCTTGATGCCAAAAGTTGGAGCCTTTCATAAAGGGTTGAAAAGCCTATAATAACTATTATGTTTAATTGATCTTTAAGATTGGAAGCTGTTGAAAATTTGACTTAAGCAAGGCTATCACTACCCGCTTTGTAAAAAAAGAGTGGCTCCATTCAGGAGCCACTCTCAATTCGCTTATGATTTGTTTATGGAATGGAATCAGAGATTCAGCTCTTTTTCCACTGTTTCCAGTTCTGTCGATTTGTCGACACCCAGGCTACTCAGGTTGTAATATACGTTTCTCAACTTCAGCAGTGCCGATTCGATGTCGTGTGCCTCAGCTTCACGTCCTTTGAGCAGTTCAACATATTTCTCGAGTGAAGGCAGTGCTTTCTGGTAGAGTTCAACAGTAACACTGTCGTTCACCATCTGCTGCTGTCTGTCGCTCATTATGGCTGTCTTCTCCTTGAGATCCTGTGCGCGGAGGATATAGTTGACTGCGATGTTTTCGAGAGCCCTTTCACAGTTGGGATCCTGAACGAGTGCTTTCCTGTACTCCACTTCGGCGGCATCATATTCACCCTTTTCTGCGAGGAGCGCACCCTTCACGCTGTTCAGGTCGCAGCTGTTCTCCGGATTGTTCTCGATAGCCATATCCAGGTATTGCATTGCCTTTTCAGTGTCACCCTCACGGATGAAGACATTCACCAAGTTGGGTATGAAATAGTTGCTGTTAGGAAATTTCTCCGATCCCTCGTAAAGAATCTCAAGAAACTTGGCAGAGTCTCCCAGCTGAATATACTCACTGGCCATCAGTTCATAAATATCGCTCTCCTTGTAGGCGCTGTTTTCAATAAATGGCTCTTTGGCAGCCCTTTCCAACAAGCCCAGAGCACGTTGATGATCTTCTCCCTGGATGGCGGTTATAATGGCATAATACTTGATGGTCTGGTAGGTGCTGTCGAGCGCGATGGCATCTTTCTCTTCCTGAAACATCGGCAATGTTGGGATATCCCAGAATACCTCGAAGAAATCAGTTGCTTTCTTGAAGTCACCCTGGTCGTTGTAAAAGACACCACCATTGATATAGAATGGGTGGTTGGCTCGCAGAATGCTTGAGATATCTTTACGTACCCTGTTTCTCACCCTGCCCTTTGAGTCGGGTAACTCAGCCAGTGAGTCGGATTTCACGTAAGGGAGATATGACTCCATCAGTCCGTCGTACATCACCTTGTCGTTGGCATCTTTGCCAAGCATGGCATTGGTGCGCTGCAGGTCGAATGCCTTGTTCCCGATATCACCCCATAACTTCCATGTTTCTGGATCGGTTGCTGTTTCAGGATGTTCGGCTGCCTGTTTGATCATCGTTCTGGCTTCGTTCAGCTCATCGCGGCCCAATGCTCTTTTGGCATCCTTCAATGCCGATTTCTGTGCAAAGATGCTACCGGATGTCATAACGGCCATCATTGTAAGGAATAGGATCTTTCTCATGTTGTTCATTTTTTATGTGTTGATTGTTGCAATTGATTGTCTCTTTTCTGTTGTATGTTTTTGGACTGAAAAAAAGCAAAAAGTTTAATCAGCTGGTTCAATCTTCATGTTCCGGTGTCATCGGTTCAATGGGAAGATCCTCCAAAACGGTTTCATCCTCAAGCGATTCCTCCTCTCCTCTGTTTACCTTACAGACCGATGCAATCTGATCATTTCTCTTTTCCAAATTAATGAGACGGACACCCTGTGTGGCACGGCCCATGGTGCGAATATCGGAAATATTCAGACGAATGGTGATGCCCGACTTGTTAATTATCATTAAATCGTTCTCATCTGATACACTCTTGATGGCCACCAGCTTACCGGTCTTGTCGGTCACGTTGAGTGTTCTCACCCCCTTACCGCCGCGGTTGGTGATGCGGTAGACCGGTTCACCGTTCTCGTCGTCGAGGTGTGTCCGTTTCCCGTAGCCCTGTTCCGATACCACCAGGATGGTATTTTCAGAGCCGGGATCCATGCAGATCATGCCAATCACCTCATCCTGACCATCCTTGTCGAGGGTCATGCCCCGTACACCGGTTGCGGTGCGTCCCATGGTGCGTACCGCCCCTTCGCTGAAGCGGATGGCCCGTCCGTTCTTATTGGCCAGGATCACGTGCTTCTTCCCATCGGTGAGACGCACCGAGATCACCTGGTCATCCTCACGGATGGTGATGGCGGCGGCGCCGATGTACTGGGCGGTGGGTAGATGCAACCTGGCGTCAGATCGTTGCACTGTGTCGCTCATGGCGATAGTCCTCTTCGATGGCGGCCAGCTGGGCATAGAGCTGCTC
>CAZBFS010000197.1:0-443 GCA_964491215.1 uncultured Proteiniphilum sp. | reverse complement strand
AGTAAGCCTCGAGCGATGTCTTCTTGATCACCCCCTGACGGGTACAGAAGAGCAGGTAATGTGAATTGATGTACTCCTGGTCGCTCAGGGTGTCTACCCTTACAAAGGCGGTAACAGCATCATCCGGGTCAATATTGAGCAGGTTCTGAATGGCTCGGCCCCTGGAGTTCTTGGTTCCTTCGGGTATTTCATAAACTCGCAGCCAGTAGCATTTGCCCTTCTGGGTAAAGAAAAGCATGTAGTTGTGTGTGGTAGCCGGATAGATATACTCTACGAAGTCCTCCTCACGGGTGTCGGAGCCTCTGGCCCCTACCCCTCCCCTGTTCTGGGTGTGGAAATCGGCCAGCGGTGTGCGTTTGATATAGCCCAGGCGGGAGATGGTGATCACCATCTCATCATCGGCATAGAAGTCTTCCGGATTCATCTCCTCTGATGAGAAGATG
>CAZBFS010000196.1:0-3312 GCA_964491215.1 uncultured Proteiniphilum sp. | reverse complement strand
AACTCAACTCAACACCTTTGCTTTTCGACTTCCCTGCATTTTTTATTGTTCGTCCGGTGGTTCCCTGTCTCCTTAGTTCAATTATTTGTATGTCATTTACCCGTGAATAGAAGAGTGCATAAGTCAAAGAAAGCTTTCTGTCCAACATTTCGTATCTGCCCCCAAGTTCATACGTCCAACTGGTTTCCGGATCATAAGATAATTGCTCCTCTAAGCTTGGTTTGGCAGTATCTTCTCCGGGAGCGGCAGGGGGCCCACCCATTCCGGGAGGCATACTGCTCTTTAAGGATTCTTCAAGAGCGTCTTGCATAACTTCCGAAAAGATTTGTTCATTGTATCCACCTGTTTTATAACCTTTTGATGCGGAAAGGTAAATGATGGCGGTTGGTGAAAATTCATACTTCAACGCAAACTTGGGAAGCACTTTCCAAAAACTCTTACTAAATGATCCCTCAATCAAGGTATCTCCATCAATGGGAATAACCATATCCCTGCCCGGTACTCTAACGGTTATATCACCACCATGACTTTCTGTATAAAAATCAATTCCCGCATGCTCATAATCAAATCTAATACCCGCTGTTGCTGAAAGCCCATTAAAACCGAAAAGATCGGTTAAGGTAGATTGGTGAAATAACGCCGCGCCTTTAGATGGTTTTGTATATAATCCGGGCAGATCGATACGGTTGTTGTCATATGTGATAAAACTTGGCATATGACTTTGCAGGAAAGCAATCATCTCATCTTTAAGTGCTACCGGAGTATCGATTTCCCGGTGGTCATAAAAACCAAAGGCACCCACTACCCAGCGGTAGCGGCGGCTGTTGTCCGACTTCACCGTAACCTCCTGGCTCAGTGAGCGCTGTTTTTGTTTTTGGTTGATTGAGAAGACCGAGCGGGGGGTGTAATCCTGATCCATCCTCATATCATCCTTCAGGAACTGGTATCCGGTGGTGGAGTGAACGCTGTAACCGTTTCCGGTATAATCGAGTGACAAGCCGTTTGTGAACAAATGACGATCGTAGGAAGAGGGTTCATTGAAGCTTGAGGCGGTGGAATCCCTGTGCATGTAGGGGAAGGCCCCTCCCGATACGTAGTCGTAGTTACCGAACAGCATTGCCTTGAATGAGGGAGTCATCTGCCACTCCAGCTTCATCTTTCCGCCGGCGTTCTCCGAGGCATCCACCCTCTTTCCGGTATGGCTGTTCATGAAATAGCCATCGTCACTTTTGTAGTATCCACCTACGGAGAATCCGAAGTGATCACCCAGCTTGCTGTAGTTGGATGCCTTGGCTGAAAACTGGCCATGATTCCCACCTGTTATCGACAGGTTCGCACCCTGAAACGTGAGGGGTGAGAGGGTGTAGAGGTTCACGATCCCCCCGATGGCATTACGCCCATAAAGGGTTCCCTGTGCACCGCGGAGTACCTCAATGCGTTGGATATCCTGAAACTCGAAATCGAATGCTGAAGGGTTGAAACTGGGCACATTGTCCACATACATGCTCACTGTCTGTGCTCCCAGCCGGGCACCGATCCCCCTGATATAAATCGGGGTGGAGACCTTGGAACCATATACCGGAATAAAGAAGTTTGGGATGGTTGCGCTTAAGCCGGGCAACGATTCTATCTGTGTATCCCTCAGCTGCTTTGGTGATACCACAGTGACGGCTGTGGGCATGTTCTTCAGCTCATTGGTTTCTTTTACGGAAGAGGTAACTACCACCTCATCAAGGTAATAAACCTTAACTGTATCTTTGGAATTGGACTCTTTTTCTATTGTAACCTCTCCTGAGTAAGAGATAAATATATTACAAAACAGGGCAAAAAAAAGGATCTGCAATTGTTTCATCACAATCATTTTATGGGTTTCTTTATTGAATGCAAAGAAACGGCATAAACCAACACCCGTCAATCACTACAATTAGTGATATTTTTCACTATTTGCATCCAATCATCCCGATCAGCTGATTGACGACTGAAATGAGAAGGGATCAGTTCTTGAAGATGAAGTAGACCGCCAGCACCAGCAGCACGAAGCCGATGCGATTGGCCGGCACCTGGAAAAGGCATTCTCATTCCTAGTCAAGGACAACTCAACTGCCGTTTGAACTTGGAACCCGCTCTTTTGTTATAATGGAATATGGAAACTACAAAGAAGATGACAAAAAAAGCACTGCTAATCGTTGATGTGCAGAACGACTTCTGCCCCGGAGGAGCCCTGGCAGTGAAGAATGGTGACCGGGTGGTGCCGGTGATCAACCGTCTCATGGACAAGTTCGACCAGGTGATCTCGTCGCAGGACTGGCACCCGCAGAAGACAGTGCACTTCGAGAAATGGCCGCCTCACTGTATCGCCGACACGGAAGGTGCGAAGTACCACCCGGCACTCAACAGCGATCGGATAGGGTTGCGCCTCTTTAAGGGTACAGAAAATAGGGATGACGGGTACTCTGCCTTCGAGGCGACAAACACCTCACTCTCCGAGTACCTGCATGCGGAGGGAATAAAGACACTCTACATCTGTGGGCTGACCACCGACTACTGCGTGAAAGCCACCGCCCTGGATGCCCTGCGTGTGGGGTTCCACACCTATGTGGTCACCGATGCGGTAGCGGGGGTGAACCTGCAGCCGGGCGACGACAGCAAGGCGCTGCAGGAACTCTACGCCGCCGGATGTATGTTGCTCGAATCGGAAGAAATTGTTTGAGAAGTTAGTATCTTTGCTGCCGATGAAAAAAGATCTCACTCTGCGCACCGTCGAGGTGACGCGATACATTGTCCCCCTGCGTGAGGGTGGCTCACTGCCGGCGTTGGCGGAGGCTGATGACGGGTTCAAGTATGTGCTGAAGTTCCGCGGTGCGGGGCACGGCACCAAGATGCTGGTCTCTGAGCTTCTTGGCGGAATGATCGCTTCCCTCCTGGGACTGAACATGCCGGAGCTGGTGTTTGCCCGTCTGGGTGAGGAGTTCGGCCGCACCGAGGGGGATGAGGAGATACAGGACCTGCTCAAGGCGAGTGAAGGGCTCAACCTGGGGATGCATTACCTTTCGGGTGCGCTTGCCTACGACCCGACAGTAGCAATAGATCCTCTTCTGGCCTCGAAGATTGTATGGCTCGACGCCTTCACCACCAATATCGACCGCACCCACAACAACACCAACCTGTTGTGGTGGCACCAGGAGCTCTGGGTAATCGACAACGGTGCATCTTTTTACTTCCACCACAACTGGAACGACTTTGACCGGCATGCACTAAACCCCTTTCCTCACATCAAAGAGCATGTGTTGCTGTCGCAGGCTACCATGCTGG
>CAZBFS010000195.1:0-3319 GCA_964491215.1 uncultured Proteiniphilum sp. | reverse complement strand
AGGATCAGCCCGAGTTCCCGGGTGGCAATGCCGCCATGATGAAGTTCCTCAGCGACAATATCAAGTATCCGGTGATTGCACAGGAGAATGGTATCCAGGGACGCGTTATCTGTAACTTCGTGGTAGAAAGGGATGGCAGCATTACCGACGTGCAGGTGGTACGTGGTGTGGATCCCTCGCTCGACAGAGAAGCGGTCAGGGTGGTTCAGCAGATGCCCCGATGGAAGCCCGGTAAACAGCGTGGACAGGCAGTACGTGTCCGTTTCACCTTACCGGTGGTATTCCGCCTCCAGAACTGATTTAGAAATATTGACAAGCGAAAAGCTGCTTTTGTGAACCAGAAGCAGCTTTTTGCTCATACGCACCTTTCATCTATGCCAGCCGTATGAACCAGAAGATATCACTCTTTGACATGAAGATCCGGGAAGCCATCGCAGAGGTGTTGCACCGGGAGAAGCCTGAAACGTTGTTTGACCCTGTTCGTTACATCCTCTCCATTGGAGGCAAACGGGTACGCCCTCTGCTCACCCTCCTGGCTGCCGACATGTTTGATGCTGATCCGGAGGTGGCAGTGGAACCTGCTCTGGCGGTAGAGATCTTTCACAACTTTTCGCTGTTGCATGACGACCTGATGGATCATGCTGATTTGAGACGTGGCATGCCTACCGTGCACCGGAAATGGAATGCCAACAGTGCCATCCTCTCGGGTGACGCCATGATGATTGAATCATACCGTCATGTGGCAAAGGTGTCGCCCCACTTGCTGCCGCAGGTGCTCGATATCTTCTCCGGCATGGCAATGGATATCTGCAAAGGTCAACAGTATGACATGGATTTTGAATCGCGGCTCGACGTGACCGAGGATGAATATCTTGAGATGATTCGCCTTAAGACGGCAGTGCTCATCGGCAGCGCCCTCAAATTAGGTGCCGTTGTTGCCGAAGCTCCCCCGGAGGATGCTGATTTGCTCTACAGGTACGGTATACATATCGGCATCGCCTTTCAGCTGAAGGATGACCTTCTGGATGTATATGGCGACCCTAAGACTTTCGGGAAAAAGATAGGCGGTGATATACTGGCAAATAAGAAAACCTTCCTGCTGATCAAGGCACTCCGGAATGCCGATGTTACACAGCTGGCAACACTGGAAAAGTGGATTGCAGCTACCAATTACGATCCGGAGGAGAAGATATGCTTTGTTAAAAAACTTTATGATCAATTAAATTTGAAGCACGTCGCTGAGAATCTCATTGAAAAGTATTACCTTGCGTCTTTAGACCTGCTCTCCTTTATCGGGGTGGCAGATGATCGGAAAAAGGAGTTGCTCCGGTTGTCGGAGAACCTGATGTACCGGGAAAAATAAAAAAGATGTAAACCAGAAAAATGCCCTATCGCAGACTACCCAATACCGACAACGCACGTATCAAAGCTCTGAAGACATCCATTGAGAAGGCTGCAGAGACCGACTATCAGCAGTTGCCCCTCTCACCGGGTCTGCTTGCCGAAGCGCAACATGTGCTGGTCAAGCTGGAACGATTAACGGCCAGGTACCAGCAAATGTATGCGGTACAGGTGAAAGCCAACAAGCAGTTTCTCGTCAAGGTGAAAAATGTACGGATGTATCTGTCTCACTTTGTACAGGTGTTGTATCTCTCGGTGATACGTGCCGAGATTAAAGAGGATCATTTGGCCTATTACGGACTGGAAGGTGAGAAGTTGATCGTACCTGATCTGACCACCCACGAACAGATACTCTCATGGGGAGAGAAGATCATCGAGGGTGAGAACAACCGTATATCCCGAGGCGGCGTACCCATATACAATCCATCCATAGCCAAGGTCAAGGTGATGTATGCGCTCTTCAGGGAGGCTTACCAGAACCAGCTGTTACACAAAAAAGCAACCACGCGGGTACTGGGAGAGATCGCCGAATTCAGGGTAACGGCTGACAGTTTGATCTGCCGGATCTGGGATGAGGTGGAGAAAACACATATGGCGTTGCCTCCCGAAGAGCGTTTGGAAGAGAATCGCCGGTTTGGAGTCGTTTACTATTTCCGGAAGGGAGAGACAGTGGAATGAGACTGATCGATACCCACGCTCATCTTTTTCTTGAGGAGTTCCAGTCTGATATTGCAGGTGTGGTAACGCGTGCGAAAGCTTCCGGAGTGGAGAAGGTATTGCTTCCCAATATTGATGAGACCACCCTTGCCGATCTCAAAAGAACAACTGCCCTGTTTCCCGGCTGTTTTTACCCGATGTTAGGCCTGCACCCTACCAGCGTCACAAAGGAGTGGCAACAGCAGCTGCAGGTGATAGGGGAAGAGTTGCATGGTGACTGCTACGTGGCAGTGGGAGAAATCGGTGTGGACCTCTATTGGGATCGCTCACTCCTCAGGGAGCAGCTCTGTGCATTTGAAGAGCAGTTGAAATGGAGCATTGAAAAGAATCTCCCCGTGGTCATTCATTTCCGGAATGCGATAGAAGAGGTGATCCGTAGCATCGAAAGGGTTGGCAGCCATCGGCTCAGGGGAGTTTTTCATAGCTTTGGCGGATCAAAAACAGAATTGAAACAGATTCTCGCTCTGAAACAGTTCGTGATCGGCATCAATGGTGTGGTTACGTACAAGAATGCCGGTCTGGCAGAGACACTTGCCGACTGTCCAAGGGATAGGGTGTTGCTTGAGACCGATGCGCCCTATCTGTCGCCAGTACCCTATCGCGGGAAACGCAACGAATCATCCTATATCTCCTGTGTGGCAGGAAAGTTGGCAGCCATCTGGCAGATCAGCGAAGAGGAGGTGGCGGAGACTACCACGCGGAATGCCATCAAGTTGTTCAACCGGATAGAGGGCTTATCGTGACGATTTCCGGAAATTTCCAGTGAAACAGGCTTTTTGTAAAATTAATCCAGACCGAAGTAGCATATAATCGATAAATTCAGTAATTTTGCCCCCCAAATGGGATGTGAATAAAATATTTTTTGTAATTTGCACCCGTTTTTGGAAAAGGTTTTAACGGGAGAGGTGCTCGAGAGGTTGAAGAGGCACGCCTGGAAAGCGTGTATACGCCAAAAGTGTATCGCGGGTTCGAATCCCGCTCTCTCCGCAAGTTTTTATGTAGAAAAGAGATAGATTTATCCATCTGACTGTTGCACAGAAAACTCAACAAAACAACACGTAATACACACAAAACAACTAAAGATCATTAATCAAAAATTTGAACACACAATGAAAAAGTTATTTGCAATTTTAGCAATCTTCGGATTGATGTCTGTAGGATTGTCATCGGTTCTTTTGGCGCAAGAAACCACTCCGGCTGA
>CAZBFS010000194.1:701-3343 GCA_964491215.1 uncultured Proteiniphilum sp. | reverse complement strand
GATCATCTGCCTCAATTTGTATTTTTCCCTGTTGGGGCCGATCCGTACATCAATGTGCGATCGTCAAGAAAAAAGTGATCCACTCGCCAGGAAAATATTGATCCACCAACGCCAGGAAAAAAGTGATCCACTTTAGGTAAAACGCTGGGAAAAAAGTGATCCACCTGCGGAACTGGGTAGTGATATAACCCCCTACCCCCTGGGGGTAGGGGGATGCCATAATATGTTATTTGCCTGCTTGGGTTCACCTTGAATACCCTTCATGAATCAGCTTTTTTCTGACCTGCTCATAAATATCTTGTTCTGTATATTCGCGCATGTGTCCTTCGTCATCTGCAACGGGGTGTCCGTAATCGGTTATCAATTCTTCTTCAAGGCTTTCCGGTATGGAGAGCCACATATTTTCTAACATGCTTCTCAGGGATTCCTTTGTCAGGATCATTTTTGGCCACCTCAATCTAGATTTTTCTCGTCATCTTTTTCAGCTTTTGCACTATCCAAGCTAGTCTGCTCCAGGCGATAGGACTCTTTGACATTCATGTTCAGAATATGGGAGCGGAAGGTTACCCGGTCGATCAATGCAGCGACCATGATCTCGTTTTCGAAGAGATCGGTCCACTTCGAGAATTCCAGGTTGGTGCTGATGATAATGCTGGCTCTTTCAGACCGTTCCGATATTACCTGGAACAACATTTCCGACTGGTACCGGTTGAAGGTAAGGTAGCTGAGCTCATCAATAATCAACAGATCGACTTTGGATAAAGCCCTTTCCATCTGCGATACCCGGTGGAAATGCACTGCTTCCGCCAGCTCGTTTGCCAGGTTGACCGCAGTATAGAACCGGACATTGAAGCCATCGTAGCAAGCCCTCATGCCCAGGGCGATGCTAATGTGCGATTTTCCAGATCCTGGGTTACCGATCATTACAATGTTCTGCCGTGCCTTGATGAAATCGCAGGCGGCAAGCTCAAAGATAAAAGATTCCGAGACATGCTCCAGTCGGTTGTAATCAAAGTCATCCAAGGTCTTCTCGAAGGGAAAGCGTGCTCTTTTGATCCGCCGTCTTTGGCCGGCGTCCTGGCGCTGCAAAAGCTCGGCCTTCATAAGCTCACATAAGAATTTGTCATACCCGTCACCGGGGGAGAGCTGCCTGACAACTTGCTCATAATTCACGAAGGTGGGGATGCGCAGCTGCTTCGCATAGAGCTTGATGGTCTCTTTGATGGGGTTGATTTCTGGAGTCATTCCACTCATAGCGCCGCCCCCCTGTTCACCAGGGCATCGTATCTTTCAAGCTGAGGTTTTGCTACCGGAATATCCAGCCTGGGGTTAATCTTTAATGCATCGCTAACCGGTATCAGATGGGCCTGGATCTGTTCTACCGACAGCTCAAGGGTACTGATATGTTCAATGGAGCCTAGGACTCTCTCCTCGCCGTAGTCAACGCAGAGCCTGAGCAGCCTGACCATCTCTCTGGGCCCGGCCAGGCGCCGGCCCGCATCAAGGAGCCTGGCGGATACATTCTCTTTCACCGGCCTGGCGTTAAATACACTGCGCGGGCGCCTTTCGATTAGGTCCAGATAGTGCTCCAGGCGGTACTCGGTTCTGCCCCTTTCGTAAGAGCGGGGGTACCTGGCTATCTCTGAATTGCGGTAATAGATGACTGGCAATGTAAAGTAAGGGTGTGAATCTCTTGGATCTACTGACAATGATTGCAGGTTTACTTTACATTATAAAGCCTCTATTTTGGATACGGTAGTCAAGCCAAAATCATTTAAGGGGGCCAGAGCATGGAGGAAAAACAAAAAGCATTTGAGGTATTAACTTCCGAAGTAACCGGTTATCTTGGAAAACTTTCCTACTCCGAATCAAGAATTAGTCAGTACCGTTCTGCGTGGCAGAGGGTCGCTGTATTTATGAAGGAAAATGACCTGACGTTTTACTCTGCCACCGTAGTTGAAGCGTTCATCTATCATCTGATAGGAGGCAGGAAATACAATGACCTTGACCGGTGGGAACAAGCCATCATCCAGTGTGCCAACACCTTAACCGAATTCCTGGAAACCGGCGCCGTCAAATTTAGACGCTGCAAAAAATTTCGTGATCTGCAGGGCTCCGTTGGGCAGACGATGCAGAACAATATCGCGTACAGGAAGTCTTACGGGATTTCTAGTAATACCGTCGATGGCTACAAGCTCTGTTTTCAGCATTTCCTCAGTTACCTGGAAGACAATAACATACACGATGTGTGTTCAATCGGCCAGCAACTCTTGATGAACTATATTCTAAATAATACCGAGCTCGCCGGGATTAGTAGCGAGACTGTCCAATACTGGACAAGGGTTCCGGATAATATTATCTGGAACCGTGGATGCTGGCCCCAGATAGAAATATCTGGGGCCAATCCATAATATTTGAACATCGTTAATCTATCTTTATCAACAACCAAGTGATCTTACAACAATTCGAGCTGGTTCTTTTTAGTTTTAATAGAGTAGTAGCATTATTGGCTGTGGTTATATGGGCCAGACAAGCCAAGACGACGAAAACAAA
This sequence comes from uncultured Proteiniphilum sp., assembly GCA_964491215.1. GTDB lineage: Bacteria > Bacteroidota > Bacteroidia > Bacteroidales > Dysgonomonadaceae > Proteiniphilum. Next base: position 790 of record CAZBFS010000194.1, on the reverse strand, counting down.
TAAAAAGTTGATCTATTGATAGATAAGTGATATAATTCTAAATAATACCGAGCTCGCCGGGATTAGTAGCGAGACTGTCCAATACTGGA
>CAZBFS010000194.1:0-601 GCA_964491215.1 uncultured Proteiniphilum sp. | reverse complement strand
TTGATCTATTGATAGATAAGTGATATAATTCTAAATAATACCGAGCTCGCCGGGAACTAATAGCGAGACTTGTCCAAACATTGGACAAAGGCTCCAGATCGTATTATCTGGAGCCATGGATAACGGCCCTGGATAAATATATTCAGGGCCGATCCATGTGCGCTTGGCATGGGCGCAGTCTAATGGGTGCAAGTTCCGAGTGCGGGTTGATAGTGGCAAGCACATATCTGAAGGCAAGGGTGTCCATCGCGAGGTGGAATATGAAGGAAGTGGAGGCAAACTTCTGGCCTGACAGACAGGTACCACATTAGGCATTGTCGATGAGCATGTTAACCGATCTATCAATTGATACAGAATTAAAAAATTGGGTCCGCCCATTTAACCATTTATGGGATAGCTCAAGCAAATTGTTTGCCCTGTCGTCACCGGCATCAGGTTCTTTGGTTTTATTGAAAAAGATAGATATAGACGCCGATTTGGATAAACCATTTAAGAAAATATGGTAAGGTGTTGGTTACCTATTATGATCTTGTACCAGAACCTGATCTACCTGATTATTGATGAGATTTAATAGAATGAAAAATAATAATGGGGGTGTTTA
>CAZBFS010000193.1:0-3369 GCA_964491215.1 uncultured Proteiniphilum sp. | reverse complement strand
GGCGACTATGCATCGTATGGCATCGATCTGAACAAATACAGGGAGACGATTGCGTTGTGCATGGATATGACACTGGATGAGTTCCTGGCCAGCATCGATACCTTCGGCGGTACTGTCCGTATGTATGCCGTGAATCCGCAAAGCGGCGTGTGGGACGAGACCAGCGGTTATACCGCCAACGCCCCCGGATACTGGATGACCAGCCAGGGTGCTGTTTGCAGCTGGGGCGCGACCGACTTCACCCTTTATGCTGAACTGGCCGCCGGTGACGAGATGCTCTATATCGGTCGTGCACCCGCACTGGCTGCTGGTAACAAATACACTTTAAGCATCGGTTATCGTGACACGGTAAATCCCAGCTATTTCTTCCGTTTCATCATCACCGCAACGCTCGCATAATCATTTTCTGTCAGGAGGATCCTGTTCCCGTGAGGAAGGGGTCCTCCTGTTACTTTTTTACCTGGATGACTCATATGATAAAAAAAAGCATCACACTTCTGCTCTCGCTTTGTCTGCTCTGTTTTCTTACTCAATGCAGCGCAGATGACCCGGTCGTGCAACCGGATGACCCGGAAAATCCGGATGAGCACACAAAACCGGATCCCCCGGAAGAGGAAGGGGTGATCATCCTGACACCATCTGAGGTACGCGATTATGCGAAGATCTATCAACCGAAGGAGTTCGGGGACATGAACTGGCTCAGGAGTGACAGCAAATGGTCCCTCGTCCGTTCCCGCCAGTCGGATCATTTTATTGTCTTCTGGGAAGAGGGCTTTGGAGAGGATCCCAATGCTGCACACCTGCCGGAGGCTCTTCGGGTTGATGTGGAGGATCTGCTGGCAAAAGCAGAATCGTTCTTCACAATCAATGTGGAAAAGTTGAAGTTTGTGCAACTCAACAGCAACCGCTCTAACCTGGACAGATACAAGATGCAGATTTACCTCCATTATCAGACCGAGTGGCTGGCCACCGGTGCCGGATATGATGATGTGATCGGGGCCCTCTGGGTGAACCCTTCCACCTGTAAGCCGGTGGGCTCAACCATCGCCCATGAAATCGGTCATTGCTTTCAATATCAGGTGTATGCCGATCTGCTGGCAGCGGGGGAGACAGCGAACGATTTTTCCCGGGGTTTCCGTTACGGGTTCGGTGGCAATGGCGGCAATGCCTTCTGGGAACAGACCGCACAGTGGCAGTCGTTTCAATCCTATCCCGAGGAGGCCTTTACTTCCCACAACTTCACGGTATATACAGAAAATGCACACCGACATGTCTGCCACGAATTTCAGCGCTACGCCAGTTACTTCATTCTGTACGATTGGCAAGATCGGCACGGGATTGATTTTATCGGTCGGCTCTGGCGGGAAGCCATACGCCCGGAGGATCCGGTGGAGGCTTATATGCGGATGAATGCGCTGACGGTGGAACAGATGAATGACGAGATGTACGAGGCCGCTACCCGTTTTGTGACCTGGGATCTGGATGAGCTGCGTTCTCGGGGAGATGCCTATATCGGCAAACAATCCTGGAAGTTCTACCCGCATGCTGAGGGTGGATATCAGGTGGCATACAGCCATTGTCCCGGCACCACCGGCTATAACGCCGTCCCGCTGAATGTGTCGGAGGCTGGAACCACCATCGTCACCTCTTTTGAAGGATTGACGACCGGCACCCCACTGGCTTCGGGTGACCCGGGCGCAGCCCTGGTAGGGGAGCAGACGGTAAAGGTGAGCAGCTACAACCCCTCCGATGATTCCAATGCCGGCTGGAGATATGGATATGTGGCCCTGTTGACAGGAGGAGAGCGTATCTATGGTGAGATGCAGCATGACCGCCAGGGTACCGCATCGTTTATCGTGCCGGAGAGGTGTGAGAGAATCTGGTTCGTGGTGTCGGGAGCACCCTCCGCATATCAGTCACATGCCTGGGATGAGAATGAACGAAACGATGAACAGTGGCCCTACCGCGTGCAGTTCGCCGGAACGGATCTGCTGGGCAACATCCCGATTGACCCTGACGCAGAGCCGGAAGATATCACGCTCACTTACGCGCTTACCTTCCCGGCTGATGCCGCTGCTTACACAGGAACGACAGTGGACCTGGTGAGCAACAATGACCTGATCAAGGTCGCACAGGCCTTTAAGATGCAGCGATCCGCTATTGGTGCGAACATGCTGGAGCCAGAGCAAACAGCCCGAGAAGGAAAAATTTCTTTCGCTGCGGTTGAACCCGGTGGTGATCTCAATTACGACACCACCGCCAACGGTTACGGCTTCTGGTTCGATAGTCAGGGCGGCGTGATCGGGTGGGACAGTGGCAACGACAGTAAGCTGTTTGCGGAGTTCACTTCAAACGATTTTGTTTTCACCATCGGCCAGTTTCCCGGCAAGTGCAAACCGGGCGATACATTCACCATCCGTGAAGCACTGATCTATACAAAAGAGGGTAAACAGTATCGGGCTACATTTGTTTTTAATATAACCATCACACAATGAAAAAGATAATCTTTGCTATCATCTGTCTGGCAGCTCTTTTGATGAGTTGCAGTAATCACCGTTCCCATAAACAGGGTGAAGAGGAGCAATCTGCGCAACTGGTGGAGCCCATCGACAGACCGGCGATCACCCTGCCACCGGCAGCACTTAACCTTGACCCTTTTTACAGGAAATATATGAATGTGAATGGCATCCATGTGGTCAGTTCCTGGCGAGTCCCCGACAGCTGCTTCCATGCTGCCTTCATTACGGTGAATGCTCTTACCGAAATGCTGCCGCCGGAGGTCCTTGCCTCAATGACCGAAAGAGATACAAGAATAGGTATCATGGCTCGTTATGAGGGTACCACCGATATCCCGGAGCATGCCTACCTTGCTGCCGACACTACACTCAACTGGGATGTACGCGCACGTGGTTTGGGCGGCACGCTTGAGCTGCCGCTGACCACCTGTGCCGAAGAGAATATTCTGGCCTATCAGATTGATAAGTATCATGCGGAGGATATCCTGATCCATGAGTTTGCCCATACCATCCATGATGTGGGTATCTCACCGGTCTACCCCGACTTCAATGAACGCCTGCAGCAAGCCCTGGATGCTGCCATCGGGAAAGGAAGATGGTTCAATACCTATGCTGCAACCAATATCTGGGAGTACTGGGCGGAAGGAGTACAGAACTGGTTCAATGTAAATGCCGAAGTGGAGAATGAGATGGGTGACGGGAAGCATAACCGTGTGAATACACGGGAAGAGATGAAGAGATACGATCCCGGATTGTATGAAATCATCTCGGATTATTTCCCCGAAACCGAAGAAACAGTCAGCCGGCATGCTACGCTCAATCTCTATCCCTGTGAGATATGAAAACCTCATAA
>CAZBFS010000192.1:0-3371 GCA_964491215.1 uncultured Proteiniphilum sp. | reverse complement strand
CTCCCATGCCGGCCACATCACCCACATTGTCACCCACGTTGTCGGCAATGGTGGCGGGATTGCGGGGGTCATCCTCGGGGATGCCAGCCTCTACCTTGCCCACCAGGTCGGCACCCACGTCGGCCGCCTTGGTGTAGATGCCTCCCCCCACACGGGCAAACAGCGCCTGCGTGGAGGCTCCCATGCCGAAGGTGAGCATCGTGGTGGTGATGATCATCAGTTTATGTCCGCCCTCTGCATCTTCGATGAAGTGATCAAGTATCAAATACCAAACCGATATGTCCAGTAGGGCCAAACCCACCACTACCAAGCCCATCACCGCACCTGAACGGAAAGCGATCTGCAGACCACTGTTAAGAGATCGCCTCACGGCATTGGCTGTACGAGCTGAGGCATAGGTGGCTGTCTTCATCCCAATGAAGCCGGCCAACCCCGAAAAGAAACCGCCGGTGAGAAAGGCAAACGGCACCCAGTTGTTTTGTAGTCCAAAGTAGGCCATCATCGCAAACAGTATGGCCAACACAACGAAGACAATCGTCACCACACGGTATTGCTGTGTCAGGTAAGACATCGCTCCCTCCCGCACGTAGCGGGCGATGGTAATCATTTTTTCAGTACCCTCACTCTCACGCATCATTCGTTTGAAAAAGTAAAGGGCAAACAATAACGCAACCACAGAGGCTGCCGGTACAAGATAAAAGTAATTCACGGTGTTACTGTTTTAAAGTGTTTATGTTATTTCTGCAAGATTCGCCAACCGATACATCTTTCTCATCCACAAAGGTGTGGAAATTATTTAAAAAAATAAAAAAAATCAGCATAAAATCAGCGATTGTCCCAATGTATGTAAATCAAACATTTATTTTGAATATAAAAAATTATTCGTATTTTTGTCATTTTAAGAATGATATACACTTCTAAAGCCTATTAACATAATCAATTTGATACATGTGCAGAATAAACGGCTTCTGATTGGAGAATTCCATATGTTTCATACGGGTATTCACTTCGTTTTTTTACTTATATCGAAACCCTTGTAATCAAAATCAGTAAAAACATGGTAAAAAATCACTTTTTTAAAAGCGACAAAAGCCCGAAAAACATTCAAATAAAAAAGGATCTCATTTCCCATTTTATCAATAAGGGTAACGATACTATTGCTGAACTGGCCAGGGAACTGGAGCTGAGTGTGCCAACTGTCACCAAGTTCATCGGTGAGTTGATTGACCAGGGACTGATTGACGAATTCGGAAAGATACACACTCCCGGTGGTCGTCATCCCATTGTATACGGAATGAAGCCTACCTCCGGCTACTTTGTGGGTGTGGATATGAGCCGCCACCACCTCAACATGGCTTTGATGGATTTTACCGGCAGAATTGTCAACAACGAGATTGGAATCTCATACACCTATGAGAATACACACGAATCGTTCGACTTGCTGTGCGGACATATTCAGCAATTCATAGACAAAACCGGTGAACTGAAAAAGAAGATCTACCACATCAACCTGAACATCTCCGGTAGAGTCAACCCTGAGTCGGGATACAGTTTTAGCAGCTTCTATTTCAGCGAAGAACCAATTAGCGACATCCTTGCCAACAAGCTCCTGTATCCGGTAAGCATCGACAACAACACCCGCGCCATGGCTTATGGCGAGTATATGAAAGGCGTTGTGGAGAACGAGAAGGACATCCTCTTTGTCAACGTGAGCTGGGGCCTCGGCATCGGCATCATCATCGACGGCAAACCCTACTACGGCAAATCGGGATTCTCAGGCGAGTTCGGACATTTCCCCATCTTCGACAATGAAATCATTTGTCATTGTGGAAAAAAAGGGTGTCTTGAAACCGAGGCTTCCGGCCTGGCCATCCATCGGGCAGTCATTGACCGCATCAACCAGGGAGAAAGCAGTATCCTCACTCAAAAGGTGAAGGATCTGAATCAGCTTACACTGACCCATATCATCGAAGCCACAAACAACGAAGATCCACTCTGCATTGAAATCGTAGAAGAAGTAGGGTATAAGTTGGGTCGATACATTGCGGGACTGATAAACATCTTTAACCCTGAACTGGTGATTATCGGCGGGCAAGTTGCCGAAACTGAAGGATTTCTGATGTTGCCTATCCGCAGCTCTGTGAAAAAATATTCACTCAACCTGGTAAACAAAGATACACAGATCGTCTCTTCTAAATTAAAAAACAAAGCCGGAATCATCGGAGCCTGCATGATTGCACGAAGCAGGTTATTTGCTGAATAAGTGTTAATTCATCACTTATAGCAGTCCGATTGTGTCATTTTCTCGTTTTTTCCTCTATTTTTGCAGAACATTAATTTTGGATTACAATGAGAAAAGAACATTTTGAAACATTACAGCTTCATGCCGGACAGGAACCCGACCCGGTAACCGGAGCAAGAGCGGTTCCAATCTATCAGACCACAGCTTTCACATTTAAGAGCGCCGAACATGGCGCCAACCTGTTTGGATTAAAAGAGTTCGGCAACATCTACACCCGGTTGATGAACCCCACCACCGACGTGTTTGAAAAGCGTATGGCTGCCCTGGAAGGCGGTGTGGCTGCAGTAGCCACATCATCGGGACAGGCAGCTCAGTTCCTGGCCATCCACAACCTGGCTGAAGCAGGCGACAACATCGTATCCTCCTCCTTTCTCTACGGAGGCACCTATAACCAATTCAAGGTGGCATTTAAACGAATGGGTATTGAGGTTCGATTTGCCGACGGTGACAAGGCGGAAAGCATCTCCTCCCTGATCGACGGGAAGACCAAAGCAATCTACCTGGAGACCATCGGCAACCCGGAATATAACATTCCCGATTTTGAGGCTATCGCCGACATTGCAAAAGCAAATGAGATACCGCTGATTGTAGACAATACTTTCGGGCAGGGAGGGTATCTTTTCAACCCCATCGAATGGGGTGCAAACATCGTACTCCATTCCGCCACCAAATGGATTGGCGGACATGGCACTTCCATGGGAGGTGTGGTGATTGACGGTGGTAACTTCAACTGGGGCAATGGAAAATTCCCCATGTTCAGTGAACCCTCCGAAGGATACCACGGTCTTAACTTCTGGGAGACCTTCGGAGACCAGTCGCCATTCGGAAACATTGCCTTTGCCATTCGTTGCCGCGTTGAGGGTCTGCGAGACCTGGGACCGGTGAACAGCCCGTTTAATACTTTCCTTCTGTTGCAGGGTATCGAGACACTCTCACTGCGTGCCGAACGCATCAATGCAAACACACTGGAGATGGCACGCTGGCTGGAAGCACACCCCAAGGTGGAAAAGGTAAACTACCCCGGACTGGAAAGCAGCAAGTACCATACCCTGGCAAAGAAATATCTGAA
>CAZBFS010000191.1:0-3416 GCA_964491215.1 uncultured Proteiniphilum sp. | reverse complement strand
TGTTTTTCCAGTGCCATTATACAGAGGTCAACAGCCTCTTCGAAAGTGTCGGCAATCTTGCTCGCGAATGCCTCTTTGTGTCTGATGTTTAGCTTTACTGAGGCTTCTTTGTTGTTAACTGTTTCCGGTTTCACCACTTTCAGGATAATCTCTGCCAGAATGATGTCGTCAGAAAAGCGTTCCAGTTTTTTTACTTTCTTGTCCACAAATGCTTTCAGCTGTTCAGTGGCGTCAAAGTTTACAGATTGAATTGTCATTTCCATACTATTCCTCCTTCAATTTATTATGTGCCCTGGGATGGGCGTGATCGTATGTCTTTTTCATTTCCTCCAGAGTTACGTGGGTGTATATCTGGGTGGATGCGAGGCTTGAGTGGCCCAGCAGTTCCTTTACGGCATTGATGTCGGCACCGTTGTTCAACATCTCGGTGGCGAATGAATGGCGCAGCACATGAGGGCTTTTGTGGGAAAGAGTGAGGATGCTGCTCAGGTGCGAATGGATGATGTTGTACACAAGCTTTGGGTATAATGGGTTTCCATCTTTCTTAACAAAGAGAAATGGGGATTTGTTTTCTACTTCAGCATCTCTTTTCTCGATATAATTGCTTATTTTTTCTCTTGTTCCAGGAGAGAAGGGGATGATCCGCTGTTTGTTCCGTTTGCCGGTTACCCGTAATGTGCAGCCTTCAAGGTCAATATCGCTGTCGCGGAGGGCGATCAGCTCAGCCCGGCGCATACCGGTGAGGTAAAGAAACTCAATCAGAAAACGGTCGCGGTGCCCGCAGAAATCATCGGTATATTCGTTGGCATTGTCAAGTACAAGTGACATCTCGCGATCCTTAACAAACCCGGGCAGCTTCTTTGGAGTCTTTGGTCCATTGATATCGGTGGCGGGGTTGCAGGTGACAAAGCCTTTGCGTTTCAGGTAACGGAAGAAGGATCTTATAGCGCTCAATTTCCTGTTTACCGAGCGTGCCTTCACCCCCTCTTCCATAAGATGGATCATCCAGTTTCGAATATGGTCACTCTCTACAGCTGTTGGATCGAAAGAACCGCATTCCTCATGCATGAATTCCTCGAACTGCGAGATATCCTTGAAATAAGAAATCTCCGTTTGAGAGGAGTAGTTCTTCTCATAACGGAGATAGTCTATGAATTTTTCTTTCCACATAGCACCGCGACCGTTCAGTTGATGGTGTTACGAAGATAGGAAAAAACTTTGCAAAAACGAAATTATTTTATCATTCTTCGTTTTGATGCAGCTGTTGTACGTAGACGGCGTGTTGTTTCTTCTTGCGTTTCTCCACCGACGGCTTGGTGAACGCCTGACGGCTGCGAAGTTCTTTTACCACTCCGGTCTTCTCATATTTGCGTTTGAATTTCTTCAGGGCTCTTTCAATGTTCTCGCCCTCTTTTAATGGTACTACAATCATTATTATTTGATTTTTGTTGTTGTTTTATTAGCTATTAGCTGTCAGCTCTCAGCATTCAGCTTTTGGGTATTGTCTATTGATCTTTTTGCACATGAAAATATTGTTCCATGTGCCGGAAATAATCTGGTTGTCTGATGTCTGCTCTGTTTCCTTATCCGGGTAATCAATAACCTCCCTTCTATTTGGGCTGCAAAGATAATAATATTTTATTTCATATCAATGCGGTGATGCTCATTTTTTTAGATGAACAACCCCGCACACAGATTTGTGGCGGGGTTGTTACACCAATTAACAGGTATATTGGATATGTTGCCTGTTTATTTCACCTCTTCGAAATCCACGTCGGTCACATCATCACCCGACTGGTTGTTATCCGATGAATCCTGTTGCCCGGCATCGGCTCCGGGCTGAGCACCCGGCTGTGCGTTCGATGCATTGTACATCTCCTGCGATGCTGCCTGAAAGGCGTTGTTCAGCTCGTCGGATGCCGCATCGATGGCGGAGAGATCCTGGGCCTTGTGGGCATCTTTCAGTTTGCCGAGGGCTGCTTCGATCGGAGCTTTCTTTTCTGCCGGGATCTTATCGCCCAACTCTTTCAGCTGTTTTTCGGTCTGGAAGATGGTTGAGTCGGCCTGGTTCAGCTTGTCGATCCGTTCTTTTTCTTTCTTGTCGGCTTCGGCATTGGCGGTAGCCTCTTCCTTCATCCGTTTGATTTCATCTTCGCTCAGTCCGGAGGAAGCTTCGATACGGATCTTTTGCTCTTTACCCGAGGCCTTGTCCTTGGCTGAGACATTCAGAATGCCGTTGGCATCGATATCGAAGGTCACCTCGATCTGTGGTACACCACGCGGTGCGGGTGGTATGCCGTCGAGGTTGAAGACGCCGATCTGCTTGTTATCGCGTGCCATGGATCGCTCACCCTGCAGCACGTTGATCTGTACCGATGGCTGGTTGTCACTGGCGGTGGAGAAGGTCTCGCTCTTCTTAGTAGGGATGGTGGCGTTGGCCTCAATAAGCTTGGTCATCACCCCGCCCAGCGTTTCTATACCTAATGAGAGTGGTGTGACGTCGAGAAGCAATACGTCTTTTACCTCACCGGTAAGCACTGCGCCCTGTATGGCGGCACCAATGGCCACCACCTCATCGGGGTTCACACCCTTATGCGGTTTCTTGCCAAATAGTTTCTCCACCAGCTCCTGTACTGCGGGGATGCGGGTTGAGCCGCCCACGAGGATCACCTCGTCAATGTCGGAGTTGGATAGCCCAGCATCCTTCATCGATTTCTGACAGGGACCCACGCATTTCTGCAGCAGGTCGTCGATCAGCTGCTCAAACTTGGCACGTGACAGCGTCTTAACAAGGTGCTTGGGTATCCCGTTCACCGGCATGATGTAGGGAAGGTTGATCTCTGTGGAGGTGGCGCTGGAGAGCTCGATCTTGGCTTTCTCGGCAGCCTCTTTCAGACGCTGGAGTGCCATCGGGTCCTTGCGCAGGTCGATCCCCTCCTCGTTCATAAACTCCTGTGCCAGCCAGTCGATGATGCGGTGGTCGAAGTCATCGCCACCCAGGTGGGTGTCACCGTTGGTCGACTTCACCTCGAAGACGCCCTCACCCAGCTCCAGGATGGAGATGTCGAAGGTGCCGCCACCAAGGTCGAAGACCGCGATCTTGGAATCCTTATTTTGTTTGTCGAGTCCGTAAGCCAGTGCAGCCGCTGTTGGTTCGTTCACGATGCGGCGCACGGTCAGTCCCGCAATTTCACCTGCCTCCTTGGTAGCCTGACGCTGCGCGTCACTAAAGTATGCAGGTACGGTGATCACTGCCTCTTTGACCTCATGTCCCAGGTGATCTTCAGCAGTCTTTTTCATCTTCTGCAGAACGATGGCTGAGATCTCCTGTGGTGAGTATAGATGGCCGTTGATGTCGACGCGGGGGGTGTTGTTGTCGCCGCGTGCCACCTTGTAGGGTACACGACCGATCTCTT
>CAZBFS010000190.1:3094-3424 GCA_964491215.1 uncultured Proteiniphilum sp. | reverse complement strand
TGAAGCCCTCCTGCTCCAGCAGGTTGCTGTAACCATCAATCTCGGTCCTGCAGGCGGCGTAGCTCTCCCGGTCCACCACGATGGCAAACCCCTTTCCGGCAGCTGTCACCGTGAAGGAGAGAAGCAGGGTGAACGCTGTCAGTAAAAAATATTTTTGAACCATTATCAGTATCTTTTAGTTAGAAGGTAAGCCCCATTCCCAATCGGGTGATCAACCTCTCTCCTTCACCGTCGGTTGGCTTGTAATAATCGGCTGAAACCTTCAGGAACAGACCGCTGCTTTTTTGAGGAGCTACAGCTGCAAAATAACTGATGCTGCCTCCCACCTTG
>CAZBFS010000190.1:0-3084 GCA_964491215.1 uncultured Proteiniphilum sp. | reverse complement strand
ATCCTGTTTCAGATAGGCCACATCGGCATGCATAAACTCAGTGATGACGATTGATTCGGGATCGGCACCTCCATAGTGGTATTCACCTTCGCGGTTCTCCTTCCGCACAACATCAGCACCCAATACCCAGCGGGAGCTGCGTCGGGAGGGGAGATTCACCTTTGCATTGACACCCAGGTAGAGATCCCTGACCTTCATGTGTGACGCCGGCATGATATAGTTGTCGTCCGTCACCGTGTAAAGTGCATAGGCGCCTGCTTTCCAGCTGTACTCCTTTTCAGCATTGCGGTAAAAATCATAAGAGAGGCGAATAGCATCGCGCTGATAGGTGGAACGGATGCTGCTGTAGAGATCGATCCACTGCTGCACCTCGTAGCTGTTGTCCAGCACCTGTACAAACTCGATCCCGTCGGTACGGTCGCTCTGCAGTGTGAGATCCACCCGGTTCAGGTTCACACCTTCGTGGAGCAGGGCGGCATGAGCAAAAAGCACCTGCTGGCGGAGGGTTCCCTCCTTACGTGGTTTGGTAATATCTCTCACCGCCTCTTCCACACGATAGCTGTAACCTCCTTCTGCAAAGAGACGCAGCTCACGCTTCTGCCAGCCGTACTGCAACCCCGCACCCACTTTGTTGGCATCGTAAATGAAGCTACCCAGCGACTGCAGTCCACCGATCACGGCAGTGTAGTGGTTACCCAGACCGCGCATCACAAACACATCCTGGTTCACCTGGTTGTCGCTGTTGCTGTGAGCACGTGTCTCCTGGATCATGTTCTCATACTCCAGGTTGAGTCCCACACGATGGGATCCGAAGATAGCTGCAATACCCGGCTTCACATTGATGGAATAGAGGAAGAGCTCCGAACGGGGGTCAACCTGCTTGGCGCCTGTCTCAGCTTTGTATTCTGCCTGGATACCCAGGAGGTAACGGTTCAGGATTGGCTTCGACGACACCCTCATCTGCAGGTTATAATGCTGTTTCTTCCAGTCACTCAGATTGGGATCGACCGGATAATAGGGTACTCCCCGGTAGGGATCGAGCATCGCCGTGTTGAATCGTGTATTGCGGAGGGTTTCGTTGTTGTAGGAAAAGCGACCCCAGGCATAAGCATTGCCCAGCTGTTGTCCTCCTTCTGTTTCCACATTGAGCTGGCGTTCCTTTTCGCCCTGCTGTACCCTTTTGAAATCACCGTCGGTCATCCGATATCCGGCCTCAAGAGAGCCGTAACTCTGCAGGCTGTCCAGTCCGATGCCGGCGCCGTTGTTGCTCTCAAACCAGGTGGCACGTGCCTTCCTCAGCTCAATAGAGAGGGGGGATGAGAGTGCTCTCTGCTCCTGTGCCGTGGTGTAGGTCATCAACTGAAGGGCTACAGCCGTCAGCAACAGCCCTTTGATAGTTTGTGTATATACTCTGTTCATAATTGTTCCTCTTTATCGCTATTTCCAACTGTTCCAGGAGGGCGCCTGTGCATTGTATCTCCTGATCTGCGGGGGATCCATCACCTCAAAATCTTCGGTGCTGTTGTTGGTATCCTGCAGGATCACCCTGCCGCCGGGGAGAGTCTCCTTTACCTTCCTCGCCACACTCTTCGCCACATAGGTTCCGTTAACTGTTGTAGCACCGGCATCCAGTACCGCGGGCATTCGTTTCAACTCCATCTGGTTGGGGTTACCCACGTTCTCCAGGGCATCCACCACCGATTCAATGGGTATCCGGTAGCTCTGTGCGGTTGAACCCACAGGACTCACCACCTCGGTGGCACTGTTGGGGTCGATCGGCTCTGAGGGGACAAAGAGGACAAAAGCACCTCCGAAAACGGTGGTCAGCCACTGTGGCGTAGGCCTCGGCCAGAAAGCCATCGTCATGTTGATGGCAGGGTTATCCTGAATCAACGAAGTGGTCCTGACCAGTGTCTCAAACTCGGCACTCAGCAGGTTGACCGGGGCGGTGGGGTTGAGGTTGGCTTTTGTATGGTCATCGGCCATCTGGGCGATGATGATCGACTCACCCGGTTGCAGGGGAAAATCGGTCGTGTCGGGTACCTGCCAGATCTGCAGGGCATAGACATACTGGTCGGCATCCTCTCCCGGCCATACGGGGAGATTGGCGGTAGCAGTCAACGGGTTGATGATGGCAATGGCAAGCCCGCGAACGTTCTGTTCGAGGTCGCTGTTGTTGTATATCTCATAGAACTGATCGCGGAAGTAAGAGCCCCCGGTAGGGGTTCTCGATCCGCTGTAGTAGACCTCCTTGAATAGCAGTGCTCCCGCCTTGGCAGCACCCACATCCACGGTGATCACCTCCTGGTCATTGACGATTCCCACATTCACCACATTGCCGTTGTAGTTGTAGGCGAATCCATCCTCACTCTTCTCCGCACTCACCGTGATGGTGTAGATGCCGGGGATGATGTTCTCTACCGTGACCGGCTCATTGGCCGACATGGTGGTGGTCAGCTCGTAACGCTCGGTGAAATTAACCAGCTTCACCTGCAGCTGATCGGGCAGTGGTGCTGTTCCCAGGTTGAGGTTCACCTCGATGGTGGCACTCAGCGGGATCATCTCTTCCGTACCGGAGACACTCTGGAACTGCTCACAGGAGAGCACCGCCAGCATCAACGGGAGGAGCAGGATATATCTTCTTATTTTCTGCTTCATATGATTACTTGTTATTGATCTTATCTATTGTCACTGTTTTCTATTTCAATTGCAGGGCCAGCTCAAACCCGAAATAGATGGGAATGTTGAGTCGAGTAAATGAACCGGGTGTTCGTTTGCTCTCGTAGAGCGGTCTGCTGTTGAACATGTTGTTTGCATAGAACGATGCTTTCAGGTTCTCACCGATCTCCTTGGTCAGGTGGAAATTGATCAGCAGCACGGGGAAATAGGATTCCGCAATAAAACGGGTGGGACTCCTTGTTTCGAAGAGATAGGCAAACTCGGGATCATCTCTCATGGAGTCGTTAAAAGGCTTCACCGATCCGTCCTCACGGGAGATATAGGAGACAAAAGTGGTGTCATTCCCATAACTGGTCCAGTACTTGTTCATCCAGCTCACCTGTGCGGTGGTGGTCAGCACGAAAC
>CAZBFS010000189.1:0-3456 GCA_964491215.1 uncultured Proteiniphilum sp. | reverse complement strand
ATGCCGTGAAAACGGGTGTAACGCTCATTATCTCTCTCGATTGCGGCATCAAGGCAATCAGCAAGGTTGCCTATGCCAAGGAACATGGCATTGATTTTATAATTGGTGACCACCACATGCCCGACGAGACGCTGCCGGATGCTGTGGCAGTGGTCGATGCCAAGCGTCTCGACTCGGTCTACCCCTACGATGAGCTCTCAGGCTGTGGCGTGGGATTCAAGCTGGTGCAGGCCTTTTCCCAGCGTAACGGTTACCCCTTCTCCGATATTGAACCGCTGCTCGATCTGGTAGCGGTGAGCATTGCCTCCGACATCGTTCCGCTCACGGGTGAGAACCGGATCATGATCCACTATGGGCTGAAACAGCTCAACGCCAATCCCAGCTTCGGTCTGAGGGGGATCATCGAGATCTGCGGCCTGAGTCGCAAGCAGATCACCGTCAACGATATCGTCTTCAAGATAGGTCCCCGCATCAATGCATCCGGCAGGATGATGAACGGCAAAGAGGCTGTTGATCTGATGCTGGCGGGCGACATGACCGCGGCACGAGAGAAAAGCAAGAACATTGACAAGTACAACGAGGACCGGCGTGAGCTGGACAAGCGTATCACCGATGAAGCGATCGCGTACATCGACAATCACATCGATATCGAGAATCTGAAGAGCATCGTGCTCTATGACGAGACCTGGCACAAGGGGATCGTGGGGATCGTGGCTTCACGCCTTACGGAGAAATATTACCGTCCGGCGGTGGTGCTTACCAAATCAAATGGGATGATCTCCGGATCGGCTCGTTCGGTACCCGGTTATGATGTCTACAAGGCGATTGAGTCTTGCCGTGATATCCTGGAGAACTTCGGCGGGCACATGTATGCCGCGGGTCTGACACTGCGGGAGGAGCATCTGCAAGAGTTCACCGATCGGTTCAACAGCCTCTCCTTCGATGGCATTGAAGCAGGGATGATGTTGCCCCAGATAACGGTTGATGCTGAGATCACGCTGTCACAGATCACTCCGAAATTTATAGAAGGACTCAAGTTGTTCAGTCCTTTCGGTCCCGAGAACGAGAACCCTTACTTTCTCTCGCGCAACGTCCTCGACTCGGGTAACAGCAAGCTGGTGGGCAAAGAGTTCCGTCACATCAAGCTGGAGCTGAAAGATCAGACGAGAGAGACCCCCATGCCGGGGATTGCTTTTTGTCAGCAGGATTTTTTCCAGGAGATCAAGGCGGGCGAGCCGGTGGATATCTGCTACACCATTGAGGAGAACACACATGGCAGTCACTCATTTACGCAGTTGCTGATCAAGGATATACGGAGACAGTAAAGAGGATTGCTTGCTTATGCAACCGGAATTGTTTCGCCAGATATTACGTGACTATTGGGGATATGACTCTTTTCGTCTCCTGCAAGAGGATATTATTCATTCGGTATGGGAGGGCAGGGATACCCTGGGGCTGATGCCCACGGGCGGTGGCAAGTCGCTCACCTTCCAGGTTCCGGTGATGGCGATGACAGGGATCTGTCTGGTGGTTACACCACTGATCGCACTGATGAAGGACCAGGTGGACAACCTGCGTGAGCGGGGCATCAAGGCGGCAGCAGTCTCCGGCATGTCACGCGATGAGATCATCACCACCCTTGAGAACTGCATCTTTGGCGGTTTCAAGTTTCTCTACGTTTCTCCCGAGCGACTCTCTTCTGAAATCTTTATCGCCAAGCTGCAGGCCATGGATGTTTGCCTGCTGGTGGTGGATGAGTCGCACTGCATCTCGCAGTGGGGTTATGACTTCCGTCCCTCCTACCTCAAAATTAAAGATATCCGGCGCTTGCTGGAAGGTGTGCCGGTGCTGGCGCTGACTGCCACTGCCACGCCGGAGGTGGTCGACGACATTCAGGAGAAGTTGCACTTCAGAGAGAAAAGAGTGTTCCGTGCCGGCTTCCTGCGCGACAACCTGTCGTATGTGGTGCGTACTGCCGACAACAAGATTGAAGAGCTGATACACATCCTGCGCACGGTGCCCGGCAGCGGGATCGTTTACGTACGCAGCCGTAAGCAGACAAAGGAGATTGCCCACACCCTGCGAAACAGTGGCATTTCCGCCGATTACTTTCATGCAGGCATCTCCCGTGAAGAGAAGGCGCTCAAGCAGAACAGCTGGAAGAGCGGTGTGTGTCGCGTGATTGTTGCCACGAACGCATTTGGGATGGGCATCGATAAAGCAGATGTGCGGACGGTGGTGCACATGGATCTGCCCAACTCACCCGAAGAATATTTCCAGGAGGCGGGACGTGCCGGCCGCGACGGTGAGCGTTCCTACGCCGTGATACTCTATTCGAAGGCCGACAGTGCCAAGCTGCGTAAGCGGGTCAGCGATGCCTTTCCCACAAGAGAGTTCATTGTCCGTGTTTATGAGGCATTGGGCAATTATTACCAGGTTGCCGTGGGTGCCGGCTATGGCAGCGTGTTCGACTTCAGCCTTCATGAGTTCTGCATCCCCTTCAAATTCTCTTTCCTGCAGGCGCACCACGCGCTGAAAATCCTGGAGTTGGCTGGTTACATTGAGTACACCGAGGAGATCGACCTGCGATCGCGCATCCGTTTTCTGATCTACCGCGATGAGATGTATACGCTACAGCTCGACAGGGAAAAGGATGAGCTGTTGCATGCCATCCTTCGCAACTACACCGGTCTTTTTTCTGACGATGTGTACATCGATGAGTCGTTGCTGGCAGCCAGGACCGGGAAAAGCAGGAAAGAGGTGTGTGAGATGTTGATAGCCCTCTCCCACATGCGCTACATCCGTTACATTCCACAGAAGAAGACTCCATTCGTTGTTTTCACCACCTCACGTGAAGATAAACAGTTTGTGTCAATCTCCCGACAGGTGTACGAAGAGCGGAAGAAACGGTTTGAAAAAAGAATCACCTCGATGATTCACTACGTGGAAGAACAGGAGGTATGTCGCAGCAGGATGCTGCTACTCTATTTCGGTGAGAAAGAGCCGAAGGATTGCGGTGAGTGCGACGTATGCCGCAGAAAAAATGAATCGGGTCTAACCAATTATGCATTCAGGATGCTGCGGGAGAAAATTCTCTCTATACTGAAACAGGAGTCGACCTTCAGGTTGAACAACCTGGTCGATCAGATTGCTGATAAGGTGAATGGTTATGAGAAAGTGATCAAGGTGATTCGTTTCATGGCAGATACGGGAGAGCTGTTGTTGCACGACGACCGGATTTCGCTCGCCGAAGATCAGTAGTAGGACGACAGGCATGTAACCCCGAGAGGGAAGGCTCTGATCATAAAAAACACCCGCATCGTAGAAAATGCTGGTGTTGGTGGTGACCCCGACAGTATCACAATCACCCAAACAGTACCGAATGAACAAAAGCAAATATAAACGTTTTTCTCAATACTACAAACAGATACAGAATTTATCTTTTCCATTGGCGAA
>CAZBFS010000188.1:0-3466 GCA_964491215.1 uncultured Proteiniphilum sp. | reverse complement strand
TCCGTATTCCAGTGAAATCGACCAGTGATTCCGCGATCTATCCGACCACCGATTCCGGTAGCAATCGACCAGTGCCTACTTGGTCAGCCGGGTGCTTACCGGAGCGTAGCGACGCTGGTTTTTTTAGTGGTCGATTACGAACTCGGATCAACCAGGGGGTGAGCGTGTAAATGGTAAAGAGGGTAATACCCCTGTATGTCGGAGCGTAAGCGACGCCTCACCCTTTTTGTAACACAGCGGTCTGCGAAGTTCAAGTTTCAGCTTTTTAATTTTCGCAATGATTCCCCTTTCAGCTTAATTTTGTGAGCGGTATGGACGAGGCGATCTAGGACTGCATCAGCAACTGTGGGATCAGCCATGGTCCCATGCCAATGCTCCAAGGGGAGCTGACTGGCCAGGATGGTGGAACGATGCTGGCAGCGGTCATCTATGATATCCAACATGTCTCTGCTTTCAGAAGCACTCAGGGTGGCCAAGCCCCAGTCATCCAAAGCAAGGAGACCAAGGCCAGCTAACTTGCCCATAAATTTGGGATAAGAGCCGTCACCCCTGGCCATTGTCAAATCGGAGAGCAGTTTTGATACGCGGTAGTATTTGGCGCTGAAACCCTGCCGGCAGGCTTGATTGGCCAGGGCACATAAGAGATATGTTTTGCCCACGCCCGCTGGCCCGCTGATCAGCACATTTTGGTGGCTTAGCAGCCACTGACCCGAAGCCAGATTTTCCATCAGGCCCCGGTCCAGCCCCCTTGGATGGCTGTAATCAACATCCTCCATGCAAGCATTGATTTTTAAAGAGGCGGCCTTTAGCAGCCTGGCCAGACGCCTGTTCTGACGGTGAGTCCATTCATAGTCTACCAGCAGACCCAGCCGCTCTTCGAAAGAGAGGCTGCCCGTTAAAAGAGCCGCCTGGTTCAGCAGGCATTCTGCCATGCCGCTCAGGCGCATCTGTCTGAGTTTCTCCACGGTCTGATTAATTAGCATGCGAAGGTTTCTCCTGTTCACTGAAATATTTGGCCCCGCGCAGATTGCAGTGCTCGATGGGCGCTGCCGCAAAGAGATCCGGTACCGGCAGCCTGTCTAAACCGCTGTCCAGGATTGTTTTTACGCTTTTGTAGCTAAAGGCACCGATGGTAATTGCTCTGCTGCAGGCGGCTTCCAGGCGCTCATCAGAGTAGCGCTGCCCCAGCCTGAGCAGACCCAGACAAGAACGGTAACCCTGTTCGGGATGTGGCTTGCTTTCCAGGATCTGCTTGACCAGTTTAGCGGTATGCGCACCTGTTTGTTCAGCCCATCTAATGATTCTGGAAGGGGTCCATTCCAGGTATTTCTGATGGGAAGCAGGGCGATGTTCACTGATAGTGCTGAATTTACCTTTGCCGTAAAGCCGAAGATGGCTGGCCACCCGTTTACCTTTGTGCAATATTTCTACCGTGGTGTCAGTAAGGCGCACATCCACCTGTTTTTTGACCAACCGGTAGGAGACACTGTAGTAGTTTTTCTCAACCTCAACATGATAGTCGATGTTTACCCGGGCCTTCTTCCACCGGGCAAATTCGTAGCGCCTCGAAGGGAGCCTCTTTAGGGCCGTTTTCTCCAGCTCCTCGTACAACAGACGGCGGCTACCCTCAAGCTTCTGAAAGGGCTTTTCATTGAGTTTTTCCAGGCCTTCCTGGATGGCCGTGTTTCCCTCACTGATGCTGAAAAAAGTTCGGTTTCTTAGTGGGGCCAGGATAGAGCGCTCAACGATCTGGACACCGGTTTCCACCTTGGCTTTATCCCTGGGGTGTCTCGGGCGGGCAGGGATAATTGCAGTGCCGTAGTAAGCCGCCATCTCCTGATAGGTCGGATTAATATCGGGTTCGTAGCGACAGGCCCTGGTGACACCGCTGCGCAGGTTGTCGGGGACGATGCACTCGGGGACACCATCAAAATACTCCAGGCAGCGGCAGTGAGAACCAATCCAGTGCTCGAGTTCCTGGCTCGGGGTAGCCTCGGCAAATGTGTAGTTGCTGGCCCCAAGTACTGCCACAAACACGGGCGCTTCAAAGACCTTACCGGTCCTGATATCTACTACCTTAAGAGGCATGCCGGCGTAGTCGACAAACATCTTCTCACCTGCCCGGTAGATCTGACGCAGGGGCAAATCCAAAGTGCCGCTCCACTTCTGGTAAAGTTCGCAGAAGTAGCTGTACTGGTAACCGTCGGGATATGCCTGTTTGTATTCCTGCCACAGCAATTGCAGGGTAACACCCTTGCGCTTGAGCTCCCGGTGGACCATGGGCCATTCCGGTTGAATACGGGAACAGGCAGTTTCGTCGTCGCGGGTGGGGTAGAGTCTGGCCTCCAAGGTACAGTCGTCTAAATGATCCGGGAAGGGCCAGTAAAGAGCTGCTTCTTCGGCCCGGCGCAGCACATCCAGGACGGTACTATGTGAAATGCTGCAACTGCGGGCTATCTGGCGGGCACTAAGCCCTAGTTCTTGTTTAAGCCTGATGATTTCTTTTACCTTGCGCATGGACAACCTCCGTTTTTTTGCCACAGGGTCCCTCTCCTTTTACCGTAGTGTTGCATTACGGTTTAATGGTGGGAAGGGTTAAACCCTGCTGCTTCTTGTTATCCAGCGCCGCCTGGCTTTAATTCCGCCAGTTCGACCACCGATTCCGGCAATACCTAGAAATATGGTCGGTAACAAACGGAACAGACGGTCGGTGTACTCCGGAATCACTGGTCGGCTATGAGCGGAAATAGTGGTCGAACTAATTCCGGAACAGGTGGTCGGTTAACAGCGGAATGGGTGGTCGGTTGTCTCCGGAATACGCAGTCAGGCGACTCCGGGGAAGCAGGGGGACTGTCCCCGTGCCTCATAGAGCTTGGCTTTAGGAGGCTTAATTTATGGCTATTGAAGTCAGACCGTTTACAAATAAAGATATTCCCAACATGGTAACAATCTGGAATGAAATCGTTGAAGAAGGGATCGCGTTTCCGCAGATTGAGCTTTTAGATGATAGAAATGGCTCGGAGTTTTTTGAAAGTCAGTCTTTTACCGGAGTAGCAATTGAGAAAGAAACTGATAAAATAGTCGGTCTGTATATTTTGCATCCAAATAATGTGGGTAGGTGTGGACATATTTCTAATGCAAGCTATGCCGTAAAAAGGAGTGAGCGTGGTAAGCGGATTGGTGAAATTTTGGTTTTGCATTGCATTGCAAAAGCAAAAGAAATCGGCTTTAAGATATTGCAATTTAATGCAGTTGTATGCACAAATGTTGCAGCTCTACGTTTGTATAAAAAGTTGGGCTTTATTCAGCTCGGTATCGTTCCCAAGGGTTTTCTCGTGAAGGACGGAAGCTATCAGGATATCATTCTTTATTACTATATGTTATAACAATCGATAGGAAGCAAGGGGACAGTCCCCCCGACACTTATAGCTGGATCAGTACCTTTTCCTACGTCAGATTAAGCTGG
>CAZBFS010000187.1:0-3467 GCA_964491215.1 uncultured Proteiniphilum sp. | reverse complement strand
TGAGATGAGAGGGATTGTTACTGGTTTCTTCTTGCTGTGGAGTTGCATGACGGGTTTGTTCACACTTGCAGCTCAGGAGCTCCGTGCGGCAGTGACCGTGAACAGCTCAGCTGTGCAGGGAAGCAGCAGGGATCTGTTCCGTTCGCTGGAAGAGTCTCTGCAAACTTTCCTCAACGGTCAGCGGTGGGGTGACAGTTTTACACAGTCAGACCATAAGATTAACTGTACCTTTACACTGCTCGTGAACGAGCGTGTTTCCAGTGATTCGTTTCGTGGTGAGCTCTACGTGCAATCAAACATGAGAGGTGAGACAAACAGGGCGGGGGTTCCCCTGCTGGTTGTACGCGACAGGGAGGTCGATTTCAGCTATAGTGCTTATCAACCCCTGATATTCGATCTTTATGCCATCCGTGACAACCTGACCGCTGTGACAGCCTACTACTCCTGTTTGATCCTCGCACTTGAGCGGGATGCCACTGAGCCGCTGGGCGGAACCCACTTTTTCAGGATGATGGAGCAGATCGCCTCCGGAGCAGAGTCGTACAGATGGAGAGGATGGGAGATGAGCCGCCGGCGGGGTAGCCGTTCCGCCA
Organism: uncultured Proteiniphilum sp.; assembly: GCA_964491215.1. Taxonomy (GTDB): domain Bacteria; phylum Bacteroidota; class Bacteroidia; order Bacteroidales; family Dysgonomonadaceae; genus Proteiniphilum. The sequence continues at coordinate 2,874 of CAZBFS010000187.1, read as the reverse complement.
TCGCAACCGCATTTAATGACGGTTCACTGGAGGGATACCGGCTGATGTGGTATCGTTTTCATGCCGAGCCACAGCTCGCGACGGCTGCTGAAGCGGTTGAGGTGCTCTACTCGCTTCACGGTGAGCGTCCCGGCCATCCGATGCTCACCCTCTTTGCCGATGCCAGGCTGCAGGAGCTTGTGTCAATCCTCGCACGGGGTGACCGTTTTGAGCGGGAGCAGTGGCTGGACCGGTTGATGGAGATCTACCCCACGAGAAACGATGAACTCGAAATGCTGAGAGAATAACTGTTTATGCTAAAGAGACTATCTATAGAAAACTATGCACTGATTGATTCACTGCAGATCAGCTTCGACAGAGGATTAACCGTGATCACCGGAGAGACGGGTGCCGGCAAGTCAATCATACTGGGTGCTCTCTCACTCATCCTGGGTCAGCGTGCCGATCTGCGGCATGTGAAACATGATGAGCCAAAATGCGTGATTGAAGGTCTGTTTGATATATCTGCCTACCGGTTGAAACCGCTCTTCGATGAGCACGAATGGGTCCACGACGGGGATGAATGCATCCTGCGACGCGAGATATGGGCTACCGGCAGATCACGAGCCTTCATCAACGACTCTCCGGTATATCTGAACGATCTGAAGATGCTGGGTGAACGACTGATCGATATACACTCCCAGCATCAGAACCTCTCACTAAACGACAATCTGTTTCAGCTCAACGTGGTGGATCTGCTGGCAGACACCGGAAAGGAACAGGAGAGCTATAGAGAAGCCCACACTGCATATCGTGAAGCGGAGAAAAAACTACGTGACCTGCGGGAACAGAACCGGCGCAACAGAGAGGAGGAGGATTACCTTCGTTTTCAACATACCACACTCTCGGAGGCGTTGCTGGAAGAAGGAGAGCAGGTGCGACTTGAGGAGGAGCTGGAAGCATTGACCCATTCGGAGGAGATAAAGTCGGGTCTCTTCGCGGTCACCACCCTCCTTTCGGGTGACGAACAGAATGTGGAGGCGATGCTATGCACTGTGAGGGACAGACTGCAATCGCTTCATGCTGTTTTCTCCAGGGTGGGTCTGCTGGCTGAGAGGGTTGAGTCGGCATACCTCGATTTGAAAGATGTGCGTGAAGAGGCCTTACGTCTGTTTGAGCAGGTGGAGTTCGATACCGGCCGTCAGCAGCTTGTGGAGGACCGCCTCAGCATGCTCTATGATCTGGAGAAGAAGTATGGTCTTACCAACGTGGATGAGCTGATTGCCTTGCGTGATGAGATTGGTGCAAAGTTGCAGCAGATTGATTCACTCGACGATCAACTGGAGGCACAGGAGAGCGAGACTGCCGACAGAAAGAGGGTAATGCTGGAGAAGGCTTTGCAGTTGAGTGAGAAACGACGTGCTGCCACAACCGCTATAGAGGAACAACTCACCGCAAATCTGGAGTATCTGAAGATGCCCCATACCCGTTTTCAGTGTAAGATCACACCCAGGAGAGAGCCTGATGTCACCGGTGCCGATGATGTGGAGTTCCTCTTTTCGGCTAATAAGAACAGACCACTTCAGCCTGTCTCTCAAATAGCATCGGGTGGTGAGATTTCCCGTCTGATGCTGTCGCTCAAGGCAATGATAGCCGGTGCCACGGCACTGCCGGCAATCATCTTCGATGAGATCGATACCGGCACTTCGGGAGAGGTCGCCGACCGTGTGGGGGCGGTGATGAAGAAGATGAGCCGGGAGATGCAGGTGATCGGGATCACCCATCTGCCACAGATAGCTTCGAAGGGGGAGACTCACTTTGTAGTATACAAGGAAGAACGGGACAACAGTGTGGCAACGGGAATCATAAAGCTGACCGGTAAGGAGCGGGTGAGAGAGATCGCCCGCATGCTGAGCGGCGCCGAAGTAACAGAGCAGGCTGTGGAGAATGCCAGGGTGATGCTCAAAACAAATTGAAATGATGAAAGAGAAAGAGATGATCTTCGGCATCCGAGCCGTGATAGAGGCGATTGAAGCCGGGAAAGAGATTGACAAGGTGCTGGTGAAACGCGAACTCTCGGGTGAGCTCTACATGGAACTGCAGCAGCTACTGCGTGATCGTGAGATACCGATGCAGCGGGTGCCGCTGGAGCGAATCGATCGTATCACCCGCAAGAACCATCAGGGGGTGATTGCCTTCACATCGGCTGTTGCTTACCAGAAGCTGGAGCATATCATACCACTGCTGTATGAGGAGGGAAAGACTCCCTTGATCCTGCTGCTCGACGGGCTCACCGATGTGCGTAACTTCGGTGCTATTGCGCGCACATGTGAGGTGGCGGGTGTTGACGCCATTGTAATCCCTGCACGCGGCAGCGTATCGGTGAATGCCGATGCGGTTAAAACTTCCGCCGGGGCATTGCATTCCATCCCCGTTTGCCGGGAGAATAGTCTGAAGGATGCGATCATCTTTTTAAAGAACAGTGGGGTGAAGGTGGTGGCTGCTACCGAGAAAGCAGCTGCTTTTTATACCGAGAGCGATCTTACCGTGCCTGTCGCCATTGTGATGGGTGCCGAGGACACGGGGGTCGCAACTGATCATTTGCGGGTGAGTGATGAGCTGGTGAAGATCCCCCAGTTCGGTACTATCCAGTCGCTCAATGTCTCCGTGGCTGCCGGCGTACTGATCTACGAGGTGTTGAGGCAACGTGGAGTGAATCGTTGAGAGATATGGTTCAGTGTTAAGAGTCTGGATTAAAGAGATAAGATAAAAAGCTTATTGTTGAAAATAAAAGTTTTAATCAAATGAAACGAGCATGATAATCATTATCACCAAAGCAAATGATTAAAAGCGAGTTCCATATGATACCTTTGAAAATAAAAGTTTTAATCATAT
>CAZBFS010000186.1:0-3481 GCA_964491215.1 uncultured Proteiniphilum sp. | reverse complement strand
CGTTGTTCTTCACCTGCTCCGACAGCAGGTCATACTGCTCATGGCTGGAGATGGCTCTCTCCTGCATCTCCTGTAGCAGGAACCACTTCCTGTAATAACGGCTCAACAGCGGTTGCATCTCGTGACTGCTCTCCTCCGAATAGCTGTAGAGATCATTCTTGCAGGCTTCAACCTGCTGTGCCAGCAGGGTGTTCTTCTGTGCCAGCTGGTTGCGAATGGAGAGCTGCATCGCGGGATTGCTGGGAAAGAGTCCCGCCTTCAGTTCGATATATTCAGACAGGTAATGGAAACCGCGAGACAGCTGATCGTTCAGCAGCCTGTAGGGACGATGATAAAGCAGCAGGATGGAAACAACCGAATAGCAGAGCGCTCCGCAGGTGAGAAGTAGCGGCTGGTGAACCCAACTGTCACTGTTACCCGCCCCCAGCATCGTGTAGACCAGGATAAGCAGGCTGCCGAAGGTGACACCCTGCAAACGGGAGTCGATGCCACCGACAAGCACCAGAGCAAACGCCATAATGCCAAGCACAGGGGCGAAAAATGCTGGATAGGGAAGTGTGAGCTCTGTGACGCTGCTGGTGAGGAAGAAAAAGAACAAGGCAATGCCGGCCGACTTCATCCTGCCCCGCGGATGTACGTCGGTCTCACCCAGGGCCATGGCTACCACACCCAGGGCGAGCGTGGTGCCGATAAAGGAGTTGTGCAGGAGCAGCTCTGCCGGGAGCAACAGGAAGGCAATGGAAAGGGTCACCTTCAGTGCCCAGAGATGGGGCGGGTTCTTCCAGAATAGGTTGCTCCAGATGTCACCGATGGCTCTCATCATCTTATTATCCCGGGTTTTCATGTGCTTCTGCTGATGATTACAAACATACATTTTAAAGGGTTACATCCACTCTGATCTTACCCAGCAGGGCTTCGGAGTGATCACGATAAGTGAAGCGATGCACATACTCCACCCTCAGCAACCCCAGGATGTTGGTGATGCCGATGGTTCCCTCCAGATAGGGCTCGGATCCATACCGGTGCGACATAACGGGGAAATTGTACAACTCCGGTGATCGCAGCGGATCGTTCTTGTCGCTCAGCCGGCCGTATGAAGCACGCAGTGAGAGCAGCTCCCTGATGCCCAATCGGTTCAGCAGCGGTACTTTCGAGAGCAGCAACTCCTCACCCACGAATGTGGTCCTGACGGTATACTGCTCGTCGGCCATGAACTCAAGGGCTCGGTTCAGGAAGAAAGCGTTGTTCTCGATATGGTGACGCTGCCGCTGGTTGGGATAGACCAGCAGCGGGAAGGGTACCGCGTTCCATATCTTCGACACCTCCCCCACGGCATCGAGGCGGCCGGCAGATCCCAGCAGAAAGCGTTTCTGCACGGAGAATTCCGATCGATGAAAGGGTTTCTCCTCATCCGTGTAACTATGCTGCCCTGCTTCATTGTAATAACTGTACTGCCCTACAGTGTGAGAGAAGAAGAAAACGGGACTGGTCATCTCGATGGAGCGGCGCTTACGCTTCTGCTGCCGGTATGCTTCCCGTAATGAAAAACGGAGCTGCACCCCCAGCTCGGAGGTATAAAGGGCATCATCGTGGTAAACCATGTCATCAATTCGATGTTCGAAAAGCAATGCTCCCTGCGGCAGCATCCTTGCCCTTCTCACCCATGCCATCTGGGCAAATCCGTTCTTGTACTCTCTTTCGTAGTTGATCTCCGCAAAATTGCGGTAGGTTGCCTGATCTTCCGAACGACGATAGGTGACCAACAACAGGTTGTTCAGTGATCGGGGATGCATCTCGCCTGGTGAGTAGAGGTCGTTCTCATAGACCAGGCTCAGGTTGTTTTTCGGGAACTCCTCCTCGTGGTATGCCTTCCTGTCGAACGACCAGGTTGCCTCACCGCGATATTTCAACCGTTCATCTCCAAAACCGTATGCCAGATACCCCTTCAGAAAGAGATGAGGGCTGAGGCGTGAGTTGGAGGCCACCCCTACCCTGAGACGTACACCCTCGATGGGATTGTAGGTGGGAAAGGTCTGGATGCGGCCGAAATCCAACATGTTGGTCTCTGGATCACCCAGCGGGATCCAGTCGTTCAACACCAACTGCACCGCCTTGTTGAGAAAAGAGCCGAAGGCACCCTGTTCTCCCGGGTTTCCACCCAGTAGTGATGCTGCACCGTTGGCTGCAGCAGTTGGTTGCAGTGCGATGATCATGGCTGCCGGTTCATCCACATTGGGGGAGAAATAGGCAATGGGATAGCCGTCTCCTACTCCAACAAGACGGTGGTGCCGGAGTGAATCGGGTACCCTGAACGAAAACTCACCCAAATTGTCGGTTACCGCACCAAACTGGGTGTACTCGACAAACAGAGAGGCATAGGGTACCGGTGTGCGGTAAACCGCATCAATCACCTTGCCCTTGTAAATGGTATACTGCCCGTAGAGTGTCGTCTGAAAAAAAAGAATCAGTACAACAAATATCGATTTTCTCATTCTGTTTGGTTTACGTTTCGTGCTATCCCTGACTCATCATCTCAGCAGCACGAATGGTTTCGGATCAGAAGCCACAAAGATAACAAACAATATGTTACAGTTTCCTGTAGCGTACCCGTTTCGGCTCCACGTTGCCGAGACGCATCTTCTTGTTCTCTTCATACTCGCTATAGGATCCTTCAAAGTAGAATACCTCCGAGTTACCCTCGAACGACAGGATATGGGTACAGATACGATCCAGGAACCAGCGGTCGTGCGAGATCACCACGGCACAGCCTGCGAAATTCTCCAGTCCCTCCTCCAGTGCACGGAGAGTGTTCACGTCGATATCGTTGGTTGGCTCATCGAGCAGCAGCACGTTGGCCTCCGCCTTGAGGGTGAGGGCCAGGTGGAGGCGGTTGCGTTCACCTCCTGAGAGCACCCCACAGAGTTTCTCCTGGTCGGCACCGGTAAAGTTAAACCGTGAGAGATAAGCGCGTGCGTTGATCTCCTTGCCACCTACACGAATGAACTCCGCACCGTCGGAGACCACCTGGTATACTGTTTTGTCGGGGTCGATTGCCTCGTGAGCCTGATCCACATAGGCGGTCACCACGGTTTCACCCACCTCGAACGTACCACTATCGGGAGTCTCCATCCCTTCAATCAGACGGAAGAGTGTGGTTTTACCCGCTCCGTTGGGACCGATAACGCCCACGATGCCGTTGGGAGGAAGCATGAAGTTGAGGTTGTCGAACAGCAGCTTTTCGCCAAATGCCTTGGCTACGTTCTTTGCTTCGATCACCTTGTTTCCAAGGCGGGGACCATTGGGTATGAAGATCTCCAGCTTCTCTTCCCGCTCCTTCTGATCCTGATTGAGCAACTGTTCGTAGGAGTTGAGACGCGCTTTGCCCTTGGCATGACGTGCTTTGGGTGCCAGGTTGATCCAATCCAGCTCACGCTGCAATGTTTTGCGGCGCTTGCTCACCTGCTTCTCCTCCTGCTCCATC
>CAZBFS010000185.1:0-3481 GCA_964491215.1 uncultured Proteiniphilum sp. | reverse complement strand
TGTGAAGGAAAGCATTTGGAAGTTTTCCGGACGGGCGAAGGTGTATCACTCGCAGGATGATGCGGTGAAGGGTATCCTGCGCGGCGATGTGACGGCCGGCCACGTGGTGGTGATCCTCTACGAGGGTCCCAAGGGCGGTCCCGGCATGCAGGAGATGCTCTATCCCACCTCCTACATCAAATCGAAGAAACTGGGCGAACAGTGTGCCCTGATCACCGACGGGCGTTTCTCCGGCGGCACGTCGGGACTCTCCATCGGCCATATCTCGCCCGAGGCGGCAGCTGGTGGTAACATCGGACTGGTACGCGAAGGTGATCTCATCGAGATCGATATCCCGGCCCGCAGCATCAACGTGATGATCAGCGACGAGGAGCTGGCTGAGCGACGTCGCAGCGAAGAAGCAAGGGGGGCGGATGCCTTCAAGCCAAACAGGGATCGTACCGTGTCGAAGGCACTACGGAGCTATGCCGCATTTGTCACCTCTGCCGACAAGGGAGCGGTGAGGATTGTATAGGTTAGTAGGTTAGTAGGTTTAAAGTTCAAGATTACAGGTATTAACATATAAAGTTTAGGTTCTATGAACAGAGTCAATCAATCACCAGTCATCGTTTCCCCCACTTCGGAGAAGCAACCTGTCACGGGGAGTGAGATCCTGATCCGCTCACTGCTGGCGGAAGGGGTAGAGACGATCTTCGGTTATCCGGGCGGGGCGATCATGCCCGTGTTCGATGCGCTGTATGACCATAAAGATGAAATTAAACATATCCTGGTGCGCCATGAGCAGGGGGCGGTGCACGCGGCACAGGGTTACGCCCGTGTATCGGACAAGGTAGGGGTGGCACTGGTCACCTCGGGCCCCGGTGCCACCAATGCCATCACCGGAATCACCGATGCGATGATGGACAGCACCCCGCTGGTGGTGATCTCGGGACAGGTGATCTCAAGCCTGCTGGGATCAGATGCCTTCCAGGAGGCTGACGTGATCGGCATCACCCAGCCCATCACCAAATGGGCCTATCAGATCCGTCGCGTGGAGGATATCGCCTGGGCGGTGTCGCGCGCGTTCCACATCGCCGCGAGCGGTCGCCCCGGACCGGTGGTGCTCGACATCGCCAAGGATACACAGGTGAACAAATGCATCTTCGACTATCAAAAAACATCCTTCCTGAGGAGCTATCAGCCGGTACCCGATATGGATGAGGTGCAGATACGGAAGGCTGCGGAGCTGATCAACAATGCCCGGAAGCCCTACGTGCTGGTGGGCCAGGGGGTGCTCCTCGGGCATGCCGAAAAGGAGTTGGTTGCCTTCCTGGAGAAAGCTGACGTACCCTTCGCATCGACCATCCTGGGTCTCTCGGCAGTCCCCACCGATCATCCGCTCAACTGCGGCATGCTGGGCATGCACGGTAACGTGGCGCCCAACCTGAAGACCAATGAGTGCGACGTGCTGATCGCCATCGGGATGCGGTTCGACGACCGTGTGACGGGCGACCTGAACACATACGCCAGGCAGGCGAAGGTGATCCACTTCGACATTGATCCGGCGGAGATCAACAAGAATGTGAAGACAACGGTGAAGGTGGTGGGCGACGTGAAGCAGACGCTTCCAAAAGTCATGGAGTACCTTGAAAAGGGTGCTCACCGTGAGTGGCTGGCCGAATTCAAACCCTACGAACAGAAGGAATATGACTGTGTCATCCGCTACGAGCTCTATCCCGAAACGGGACCCATCAAGATGGGAGAGGTGGTGAACAAGGTGACGGAGGCCACACACCACAACGCCATCTGTGTGACGGACGTGGGACAACATCAGATGATGGGCACCCGATACTTCAAGTACACACAGTCGCGCAGCCTGGTAACCTCTGGAGGGCTCGGCACGATGGGCTTCGGTCTGCCTGCAGGCATAGGAGCCAGGTATGGTGCACCGGACCGCACGGTCTGCATCTTTGTGGGCGACGGTGGACTGCAGATGACCATCCAGGAGTTTGGCACCATCCTCGAGTATGGTGTGGATGTGAAGATCATCCTGCTCAACAACAACTACCTGGGAATGGTACGCCAGTGGCAGGAGCTCTTTTTCGACGAGCGCTATTCGGAGACACACCTCAAGAATCCCGATTTCGTCAAGATCGCCGATGCCTACAACATCAGAGGACGCAAGGTAAGTGAACGTGAGGAGCTGGATGGAGCCATCGAAGAGATGCTGGGCCACAAGGGAGCCTACCTGCTGGAGGTGGTTGTGGAGACTAAGGGGATGGTTTATCCCATGGTTCCCTCTGGCGGTTGCGTCACCAATATCATGCTGGGAAATGGGTATAAGTTGTAAGCTGTAAGCTGTAAGTAGTGAGCAATAAGCTATAAGCAGGTTTTTATTTGAAACAGGGTTTTTGAATTACTTTTATAATACAAAAAGATGAGCGAAAACAGGACATTATATACCATCACCGTTTTCTCGGAGAACACGGTAGGGGTGCTCAACCAGATCACCACCATCTTCACTCGCAGGCAACTCAACATTGAGACGCTGTCGGTCTCACCCTCGGCCATCAAGGGGATTCATAAGTTTACCATCACCACCTTCACCGACAACGAGGAGGTGATCAAGAAACTGATTCCTCTGATTGACAAAAGAGTGGATATATTGAAAGCCTATTACAACACCAACGAGGATCTGGTGCATCAGGAGCTGGCACTCTACAAGCTATCGACCGAGAAGGTGCTGGAGCATGGTTCCATCGAATACCTGGTACGGAAGTATAACGTGCGGATCCTGGAGGTGTCGAACGATTGTGTGGTGTTCCTCAAAGCGGGACATTATGAGGAGACGCAGGGACTCTTTGACGAACTGGCGGATACTATCGGCGTGTTGCAGTTCGTCCGCTCGGGCCGCATCGCCATCACCAAGTCGAGGGTGGAACGACTTAGCGATATGCTGGCGAAAAGGGAAAGGGATAACGATTCGTTGATAAGCAGATTAGCAGATTAGCAGATTCGTTGATTAGCAGATTAGCAGATTAGCAGATTCGTTGATTAGCAGATTAGCAGATTAGCAGATTAGCTTATAGCTAACAGCTTACGTCTAAAAATATTAACTCGCCAATCCGTGTGTTCATCAGAAATGAGGAGGCCGGTGAGGCACAAAGATCAGATAATAATATGGCAAAAATGAATTTTGGCGGGGTTGAAGAGAACGTAGTGACCCGCGATGAGTTTCCGTTGAGCAAGGCTCAGCAGGTGATGAAAGATGAGACGATCGCAGTGATCGGTTACGGTGTGCAGGGCCCGGGGCAGTCGCTCAACCTGCGTGACAACGGCTTCAACGTGATCGTGGGGCAGCGCAAGAACAGCAAGTCGTGGGACAAGGCGGTGGCAGACGGCTGGGTGCCTGGCGAGACGCTCTTCGAGATCGAGGAGGCTTGCGAAAAGGGAACCGTGATTCAGTACCTGCTCTCCGACGCGGCACAGATCGCGCTCTGGC
>CAZBFS010000184.1:0-3526 GCA_964491215.1 uncultured Proteiniphilum sp. | reverse complement strand
GTGGGTTTTGAATACCTGATCGTGCGGTTTGTGTTGAAGAAGGAGCCTACCATCCTCGACGGCTCCGCCATCATCACCGGCGTGCTGCTTGCCTTTAATGTCCCCTCCAACCTGCCGGTATGGATCCTGGCACTGGGCGCGCTCTTCGCCATCGGTGTGGTGAAGCTATCGTTCGGGGGATTGGGTAACAACATCTTCAACCCCGCCATCGCGGGACGTATCTTCCTGCTGATCTCCTTCCCGGCACAGATGACCAGCTGGCCCGCAACGGCGATGGCCGGCACTGCCACCGACGCGGTGAGCTCTGCCACCGTGCTGGGGCTGTTGAAACACTCACCCGAGGCACTGCCCGCCCTGCAACAGATGTTCCTGGGGTTTGAGCCCGGTTCACTGGGCGAGATGAGTGCAGCGGCACTGTTGCTGGGTTTGATCTACCTGCTCTGGAAGAGGGTGATCACCTGGCACATCCCGATCACCATCCTGGCTACCGTGGCACTCTTCACCGGCATCCTCTTCCTTATCGATCCCCTGCCGCAATACAACCCGCTCATCCACCTCTTCTCGGGAGGGTTGATGCTGGGTGCCATCTTCATGGCAACCGACTATGTCACCTCGCCACTCACCAAAAAGGGGATGATCATCTATGGTGCCGGCATCGGCTTCGTCACGGTGGCGATCCGTCTCTGGGGTGCCTACCCCGAGGGGATCTCGTTCGCCATCCTGCTGATGAACGCCTTTACACCGCTCATCAATTCCTATACAACACCTAAACGATTCGGGGAGGCAGTGAAACATGGCTAAACTACAATCATCATTCAGGAACATGTTCCTTTCGCTCTCGCTCATCTGTCTCACCGTGGCACTGCTGCTGGCACAGGTGAACAGGATGACCGCGACACCCATTGCCGAGGCGAAGGCAATGAAACTGCAGAACGCCATCCGCGAGGTGGTGCCTGCCTTCGATAACGACCCGGTTGCCGAGGCCTACCGGATGGCCGCCGGCAGTGGCGACTCGCTGCTGGTCTACCCGGCAAAGCAGGGTGACGAGCTGGTGGGCTTCGCGCTCAACAGCTACTCCAACAACGGCTTCAGCGGCAACATACAGGTCATGGTGGGCTTCGACATGGAGCACCGCATCGTCAACTACGCCGTGCTGCAACATGCCGAGACACCCGGGTTGGGCTCCAAGATGACAGAGTGGTTCCGCGATGCCACCAAACCCGGACAATCGGTCATCGGCAGGGATCTTTCACAAGGAGCTCTCGCCGTAACCAAGGATGGGGGTGAGGTGGATGCCATCACCGCATCAACCATCACCTCCCGTGCCTTCATGGAGGCGGTGAACAGGGCTTACGCTGTCTACAGCGGCAGCATGGAGGATGCCTGGTCCGGTGCTACCACTGCAACGGATAAGGAAACAGAAGAAACGACTAAGGAAGGAGGAATCAGCAATGAATAAGAAAGCAAAGATACTGATCAACGGCATCATCAAGGAGAACCCTATCTTCGTATTACTGCTTGGGATGTGTCCCACGCTGGCGACCACCAGCTCAGCCATCAATGGAATGAGCATGGGACTGGCTACCATGTTCGTACTGATCTGCTCCAATGCGGTGATATCGTTACTGAAGAACGTGATCCCCGACATGGTACGCATCCCCGCCTTCATCGTGGTGATCGCCACTTTCGTGACCATCGTGGAGATGATGATGAACGCCTACGTGCCGGCGCTGGCCGAGAGCCTGGGCATCTTCATCCCGCTGATCGTGGTCAACTGCATCGTGCTGGGCAGGGCTGAGTCGTTCGCCTCCAAGAACGGCGTGCTCTCTTCCATCTTCGACGGTGTGGGCATCGGCCTGGGCTTCACCCTGGCACTCACATTGCTGGGTGCTTCCCGTGAGCTTCTGGGTACCGGCAAAATCTTCTCACATACCATCTACCCGGAGCAGTACGGATCACTGCTCTTCGTACTGGCACCGGGAGCCTTCATCGTGCTGGGCTTCCTGATTGCCATCTTCAACAAACTGCAGCACAAAAAGGCATAAACAGATAAGATACAATTGATTATGGAATATATTGGAATCATCATCGTTGCCATCTTCGTAAACAACATCGTTTACTCACAATTCCTCGGCATCTGTCCCTTCCTAGGTGTCTCCAAGAAGGTAGACACCGCCATCGGCATGAGTGCCGCGGTCACCTTCGTGCTCACCATCGCCACGCTGGTCACCTTCCTGCTTTATAAAGGTATTCTGGCCCCATTCAACCTTCAGTACCTGCAGACCATCACCTATATCCTGGTGATCGCCGCACTGGTGCAGATGGTGGAGATCATCCTGAAAAAAATATCACCCTCGCTCTACCAGGCACTGGGTGTCTTCCTCCCGCTGATCACCACCAACTGCGCCATCCTGGGTGTGGCCCTGCTGGTGATCCAGAAGGATTTCAACCTGCTGGAGTCGGTGGTCTTCGCCATCGCCACCTCCATCGGCTTCGGGCTGGCGCTGATCATCTTCTCGGGTGTACGGGAACAGCTCTCGCTGACACGGGTACCCAAGGCGATGCAGGGGATGCCCATTGCACTGATCACCGCCGGCATCATCGCCATGGCTTTCATGGGCTTCTCCGGAATCGACCAGGTGTTCAAGTAGAGAAAACGTTGGCAGATTGGCTGATTAGCAGATTTGTTGATTAATAGGTTAGTAAGTTTTTGGTTCTTGGTTCTTGGTTCTCAAATCATATAGCTTACAACTTACCGCTTAATAGCTGAAATATCTGTCCAATTGTTAAACCATCGGGTGAAAAAAGTGTCATAGTGTTAAACAAATGATGTTACACCCTTTAACAACTACTGATATGAAAGCTTTAAGAACCCACCTCATCCTCACAGCCATCGCACTGATGCTGACATCCTGCTACGCAAGCCGCAGCACATACGCTCAGGGAGGATATTACGACAACTACGGCGATGGACAAGAATACTACAACGAGTATGACAACTACAACAACGGAGGTGTCAGCTTCAATGTCTTCTACGATGAGCTGAGACCTTACGGCAGATGGATCAACCACAACGCTTACGGCAGGATATGGATCCCCAACGTGGGGGGTAACTTCCATCCCTACGCCACCAATGGCTACTGGGTGATGACCGACTACGGCAACACCTGGGTCTCGGACTACTCCTGGGGATGGGCTCCGTTCCACTATGGCAGATGGTACTACGACGACTACCTCGGGTGGGCCTGGGTACCCGGCTACGAATGGGCACCTGCCTGGGTCTCCTGGAGAAGTGGCGGCGGCTACTACGGATGGGCACCCATGGGCCCCGGCATCAACATCAACATCAATATCAACCTGCCGGCCCGCTACTGGACCTTCCTGCCCAACAGGTACATGTACTACCGCAACATGCACCGCCACTACAACCGTTACAGCCCGGCGATCTACAATCGTACCACGGTGATCAATAACACCTATATCTACAACGACAATCGTTATTACAGCGGCCCCAGTGCCTCCGACT
>CAZBFS010000183.1:0-3556 GCA_964491215.1 uncultured Proteiniphilum sp. | reverse complement strand
CCTCCTCCTCCCCCGGGTTGCCCAGGTTGATCAGATAGCTGCTGTGCGGCAGGATATGATCGGGTGAAAAGCCGTACTCCTGACAGCGGGTGCGGAACAGGTCAATGTTCTGTTCGGTATAGGCAGAGGCAAACCACTGCCGCTGGTTCTTCGTGAAAAAGGCGAACGCTTTTGCTCCTATGGCGTGAGCGTTGAGCGGTGCGTTCTCCACACCGCCTGATGCACTGATGTGCGCTCCTACATATTTCATACAAGTATAATCAAATCAAAGAGTCATTGTTAAAAAAACAAATATAGGAAAAATTGCTGAGAAAATGAGCTCCCTGCTGTTAACGTTTTGCAGAGATTGACCTGCCCTGCATCTTGGGGAAGGTGATCAGAAAGGAGAGACCACCTTCAGCTCGGTTACGGGCCAGGATGCTCCCCTTGTGGAAAAGCACCGCGTTCTTCACGATGGAGAGTCCCAGTCCTGAGCCTCCTGTCTTGCGTGTACGCCCTTCATTGACCCGGTAGAACCGCTCGAAGATGCGCACCAGGTGTTTCTCTTCCAGACCGGGGCCGTTGTCATGGAACTCGAAGTAGTAAGCATCCTCATTCTCACTATGTGAACGGATTACAATCTCTATCCCCTCGCCTGCATAGGCTATGGCGTTCTCGGTCAGGTTGCGGAAGATGGAGTAAAGGAGCGTGCGGCTGCCGTAAAGGACCACATCGTCCGCCACTTCTGCCACGAACCGGTCACCCTTCTCTGTCAGCTTTTCTGCCAGGTCGCTCTCCATCTCCTGCAGGAGGGAGCGAATCGGCACCGGCTCCAGTTCAAACCTGTCGGAAGCCTCTTCTATCTTGGTGAGCATGCTGATATCCTGTATCAGCTCAGAGAGGCGGATGGTCTGCAGGTAGGCTCTGTCGAGGAATGTCCGCACCCGGTCATCCACACCCTCACTGCCAAGGCCCTGGACCGTTTCCAGGTAACCGCGGATGCTGGTGACGGGGGTCCGCAGCTCATGTGCGATGTTGTTGGTCATCTCCTGCTTGAGTAGCCGTCTCTTCTCCACACGGGTGATATCGCTTATGTAAAGCTCGAAGCTACGATCTTCGAAGATGATCACCCGCACGTTGAACATCTTCCCGCTCTTCTCCATCCGTTGCGAAAAAACATTGTCACCTGTTCGTGGTTCATCGAGGAACGCAACAATCTTCCTGAAGGAGGGATCAGCAAACAGGTTTTCGGTGATCAGCGTGGGCGACTCGAGGATCAGGTTGAGATACTGCAGGAAATGGGAGTTGGCGTAGACCTCTATGCGCTTTTCCGAGAAGATGGCGATGCCCTCTTCCGAGAACTGAAAGTGCTGCAGCAGCTTCTCCCGTTCGGCAGCCAGGCGGCGACGGTTCTCCTGCAACAGGTTGTAGTTTTCCACAATGGAAGCACTCACCTCTCCCACCTCATCGTCGGCAAAAACAAAGGAGGGAGGTATCACCGACCCGCTCTTCACGTTCTGGGAGAAGGCTCTGAGTTCTCGTATAGAGCGGGAGAAACGGTTGGTGAAGTAGATCATCATCAGCACCGAGACGATGAAAAAAAGCAGTATATAGAAAGCAAAAGAGTTGCCCGAATGGATGAAAGAACGCAACTCCACATCATAGGGCAATGCCACACGTATATAATGGTCGTCGATGTGTCGTACATAGTAGAGATACTCCAGCTGGTTGCTGGCAGAGCGACGGATATCCGAACCGCTGCCTCCGGCAATGCTCTTCTGAACCTCCGGGCGCATCAGGTGGTTCTCCATACCGCCTGCTTCCAAAAGGTTGTCGAACAGCACCTCTCCACGTTCGTTGATGAGCGTGAGCCGCAGCTCCGGCTGCATGTATTGCAGCAGATCCTCCAGCCGGGCTGTATCCATCTCACGTAGGATGTTATTTTTCCGGAGATAGCTGGCAATCGTGAGTGCATCGTTGTCGAGCATTCGCTCCAGGCTCTCGGTACGCTCCTTCCTCACCTGCTGCTGTTCAAAGTAGATGATGCCTGCGGTGAAAAGGGCGATGATCAGCGAGAAGGTGAGCAGTATACGGCTTTTGAAGGAGAGTTTTTTCATCATGCCTCCTTGTCGTTGTCGAGATTCAGGTAGTAGCCAAAACCGGAGCGGTTGACGATGAGGCCGCCATATTCACACATCTTCTTACGCAAACGGGTGATATGTACATCGACCGTCCGGTCCAGCACATACTCGTTTTCACCCCACACACTGCCGAGGATCTCGGCACGGGTGAGCAGGTTGGGTGAGACTTGTGCCAACAGCGAGAGGATCTCAAACTCTTTCTTGGTGAGAGTGACCTCAGCACCGTCAATGGTCACACGGTTGGTAGGGATATCGATTGTAAGCCCGCGGTAGCTCCAGCGGGTCTCCGGTGGTTTCCGCACAAGAGAGGTGCGTTTCAGCAGTGCCCGCACGCGGGCCAGCAGTTCCTTCACCGAGAAAGGTTTGGCGATGTAGTCATCACCACCGAGGGAGAAGCCGGTGAGCATATCGTTCTCACTGTTCCTGGCAGTTAGGAAGATGATCGGGATTACGTTCCCCTCTTTGCGTAACTTCTCTGCCAATTTGAAGCCGGACATGCCACCCATCATCACATCCAGTATGAGTAACTGATGTACATCGGTCAGCAGTGTCAGCGCCTCCTCGGCGGAGGTAGATACATCCACTATATAACCTTCCTGTTCCAGGTTGAACTGTAGGATATCGCATATATCCTTCTCATCATCCACAACCAGTATCCTCTCTTCCATAATGCAGCTGTAATTGGTTATCGTTCTCTATACAGAGGGGGAAATCCTCCTGCAAATGTACGACATGCATGTTATATTCACATTACAAAAAGGTTACATTTTTGTTAAGATGGGTGCAGCCATGGGATCATTAGTTGGTGTTCTTAAAAGGAAATATGCTATCTTTGCAAATGAATGGCGGCAGCTGTTCTGTGTAGCTTAGGAAACCACATAAAAAACAAAGAACGATGAAAGATTATCACCAGGAGGACGCACTCGTCCTCTTCTCCAGCGGGCAGGACTCCACCACCTGCCTCTACTGGGCCAGGCAGCAGTTCCGGCAGGTGCATGCCCTCTGCTTCACCTACGGCCAACGTCACTCACAGGAGGTGGAGAATGCGCGTCGCATCGCAGCGATGGCCGGCACCCCGTTCCGGGTGCTCGACGCCTCCATCATCTCACGGCTGGCACCCAACTCGTTGACTGATGTCTCCATAACGATGGATGAGACACAACCCATAGGCTCCTATCCCAATACCTTCGTCCCTGGCAGAAACCTGCTGTTCCTCACCTTCGCCGCCACGCTGGCCTATGCTCAGGGCATCCGCCATCTGGTCACCGGCGTCTCGGAAGCGGACTACAGTGGCTATCCCGACTGCCGGGACACCTTCATCCGCTCTGCCAATACGACGCTCAAC
Organism: uncultured Proteiniphilum sp.; assembly: GCA_964491215.1. Lineage (GTDB taxonomy): Bacteria > Bacteroidota > Bacteroidia > Bacteroidales > Dysgonomonadaceae > Proteiniphilum. Next base: position 91 of record CAZBFS010000183.1, on the reverse strand, counting down.
CTGGCGATGGACAAACAGTTTGTGATTCACACACCACTGATGTGGCGCAACAAGAAGGAGGTGTGGCAACTGGCGGACGAGCTGGGGGTGT